>NZ_CALAYQ010000129.1:0-27811 GCF_937894855.1 uncultured Zoogloea sp. | reverse complement strand
AGACCTGAAAACGACCGGTTCCGCACATCAACACAATACAAGGTCGGGTTAGCCCAAAGGGCGTAACCCGACACGCGCCATCGTTTCACGCAACCCGGGATGTCGGGTTACGCCCTGCGGGCTAACCCGACCTACGGTATCTGGTCGAGTGGACGCTGGCGGCGGACAAGGTGATTCCCTTCTAGCGGGGTGGGGCGGCGGTGTGGGGGCGTTCGGCCCCCAAAGCCATCCACAGGCAGCGTTTCTTCACGAATATATCGATCTTTGCGGCAGGAAACGTCGTTTCAGCCCGAGAAATAACGATTCAGCGCCTGAAACGCGCTTTACGGCGCGCGCAACGCAGTTTCATGGCGCGTGGATTCAGTTTCAGGCGCTGAAACGATCATTCGGCCGCTGAAACGATGATTCAGGACCCGAAACCTCGATGCGGAGGCGGGCAAGCCGGTTTCAGCGCACGAAACGATGTTCGCCCGCCTGCAGGCGTGTTTCGCTGCCGGATGACCCGGTTTGGCGGGCGCCGATGCCTGGCCTCCACGGCTTCATTGCCTCGTCCTGCCCGCGGGCGGTGCGGGGCATCGGCCGGGCCGGCCGGGCTTTAGTGGCGCGAGAACAGATCCCGCAGCTTGCACAGGGTGGTGGTGATATCGAAGCGCTGGTCGGGCAGGGGCTGGCCGGAGACGATGCGGGTGATGACTTCGGCGGGGTCGGTCTCGCCGGTGAGCATCACGTCGGTGCCGCGGGTGCGCATGTGGCGCACGAAGCCGTCGCCGGCGCTGGTGGCCACCACCAGATCCACCCCGTCGAGGGGGTGGGGGGCGTTGTCCTTGAACACGTGCAGCACCTGCTCGGCGGAGAGGTCGATCTGCCGGGGGGCGGGCAGCAGCTGGCCGGGGGCGTATCGGGCGAGGTCGTAGAGCAGCCAGTGGCGGGCCTGGCCGGCGTGGCCGCCGACGGTGGCGAAATCCCGGGTGGCGATGGCGATCTTCATGGTCGGGGGCGGGGCAGTGGATGGGTTCAGGGGGCGGGCCGCAGGGTGACGGCCACGTCCCGGGGCGGGGCGAAGTAGGGGCTGCTGGTGACGAGCACCCCGGCGCCGGCCCGGGCGAAGTCTTCGGCGTTGCCGGCATTCACCCCGCCGGCGGCGGCGATCAGCGGCGGGCGGGGCATGCGCGCGGCGATGGCGGCGATGCGGGCCACCGCGGCGACGGGGAGTTTCTCGAGCTGCAGCACATCCGCGCCGGCATCGAGCCACAGGGCCGCTTCGGCTTCGTCGCCCACTTCCACCACAATGCGCCGCTCGGGCCACGCATCGCGCAGGCGGGCGAGGGTGGCGGCGGGGGATTCATCGAGAAAGGCCCGGTGCTCGGCAAACACCAGCAGGGTTTCGGAGAGGCTCAGGCGGTGGGGCGTGGCGCCGCCGCACAGGATGGCCTTGATGGCGGCGGCCTTGGTGCCGGGAAAATTCTTGCGGGTGCACGCCACCGCTGCCGCCGGGTTGCCCCGCCGGGCCGCGGCCACGATGGCGGCGGTGGCGCTGGCGATGCCCGAGAGGGATTCCATCAGGGTCTGGCTGGTCTTCCACACCGCGTGGAGATCCGCCGCCCGGCCTTCGAGGCGCAGGATGAGCTGGCCGGCGTCGAGCACGCTGCCGCTGGCGGCCACCGGGCCGGCGATGATGAGATCGCGTAGCTGGCCCATGCGGGCGGCTTCCTCGCTGCCGCACAGGGTCATCGGGCCCCGGGCGCGGTATTCGAGCACGCCGGGGCGATCGGCGATGCCCAGGGCAAAGGTGGTGGCGTCGCCCTCGGGGGTGTCTTCGCCGAGGATGGCTTCGAGGGCCGGGTCGGGCAGCCGGTAGGGCGACATGAACGGGCGCTACACCGGGCAGGTGGGCGAGAAGCTGTAGAAGCCGCGGCTCACGGTGCCGTCGCTGCCGCACACGGTGCGCCGCCAGGTGAGCCAGCGGTCATCCCGCAGGCGCCAGGCGCGCAGGGTCTCGCCCCGGGTGACGACGGTGTAGAAATCCTCGTCGTTGTCGGAGCGGGTTTCGGTGAGCACGTAGCTGTGGTGGTAGAAGCAGCGCAGGTCGTAGGCGTCGTAGCCGAAGGTGCGGCTCGCGGCCAGTTCGTATTCCCGGTGCACCGTGAAGCTGATCGGGGCCACCACCATGTCGCGCCAGGCGGGGGGCAGGTCGTCGAGCCAGCGGGCGTCGTCGCGCTTCTCGCTGCGGGCGGCGGACAGGTTGAGGCGGGGCGGCGGGAAGAACATGGCGAGGCGGCCTCCTCAGGCGTCGAAATGCATCCTGAGCCCGTCGAGCACGCGGGCCAGGGGCTGGTTCTCGATGCTGCTGGGCATGTCGGGCAGCGGGTTGGGGTATTCGTAATACACGCCGTAGGTGCCGGGGCGCTGCCCGTGCAGGAAGACATGGGCGCGCAGGCGGTCGAGCTCGGGGTGGCGCAGGGTGACGATGGCGGGGTCGGTGCCGCTGTCGGGTTCGATGTCGCAGGCTTCGCCCAGGGCCGGGTCGAAGGAAACGAGCAGGCGGCGCAGGGCGCGGTCCTTGGGCAGGGCCCAGGCGTTGGTGTTCATGGCAGCAGCTCCGGTCGGATCTGGGCGAGCCAGGTGTCGATGCGCGCTTCGGTGAGCACCGGCTGATTCACCTGGTCGAGGGCGAGGCCGAGGAAGTGCTCGCCCTCCAGCGCCCGGGAGGCGTTGAAATCGTAGCCGGCGGCGGGCCACTGGCCGATGAGCCGGGCGCCCCGGTCGCTGAGGGCTTCGTGGAGGATGCCGATGGCGTCCACAAACACGGCCGGGTATTTCTTCTGGTCGCCAAGGCCATACAGGGCGATCACCTTGCCGGAGAGGTCGACCCCGGCCAGCTGGGGCATGAACTCTTCCCAGCTCGGCTTGAGGCCCACCGACTCGCCCGGCAGCTCGCCGTCGCCGTAGGTGGGGCAGCCGAGGATCAGGGCGTCGTGGGCGAGGAATTCCTCCAGCGTGGCGCGCCCGATGTTGACCGGCGCCGCCGCCACGTCGCCGAGCTTCTTGGCGATCTGCTTGGCGATGAGGCGGGTGCGGCCGGTGTCGGTGCCGAAGAAGATGCCGATGGACGTCATGGCGCGGAGGCTCGAAGGTCAGTGGCTGGGGGGCGGGTCTTGGGTGAGCTCGTCGGGCAGGCAGCCCACTGGGTTGCCGAGGCTGCCGTCGGCGCCGGTCTCGAAGCGCACGAGGTAGATCTCGCGGCTCGGGTCGACTTCCGAATGACCGAAGTGCACCACCACGCCGCGGGCGCCGGCGGGGGCGATCAGGCCTTCTTCCTCGTCGATGCCGGGCATGCCGCCATCGTTGAGGATGTCTTCGGCCGCGAAGACCATGTCGCCGATGTCGTACTGGGTTGCGCTCATGGCATCAGCTCCAGATGTCGGCCGGGGCCAGCAGGCGCTCGACCGGGGCGTCGAGGAGCAGGTGTTCCTCGATGATGGCGGAGACGTCGCTGGGCTTGATGCCGGTGTACATCACGCCTTCGGGATAGACGATGGCGGTGGGGCCGGCCTGACAGGGGCCGAGGCAGCCGGTGTTGGTGAGCTGGAAGCCCGAGGCCCACAGGTTGCGGGTGGTGAATTCGTCCGAGAAGGCCTGCCAGACCTGGCCGCAGCCCTTGTCCTGGCAGGAACCGCGCGGGTGGCCCTGGGGGCGGCCCTGGACGCAGACGAGGATGTGTTTTTTGGGTTTGGGCATTTTTGTGGCTCCTGAAAGTGCAAGTGCTGGGGTCAGGAGCCTCTCGTGCAAGTTGAGTGCCAGATTTTTTGTCTGGCAAATCAGCGGCTTGCCGGCCATGCGCGATGTCGCAAAGCCGACAAGCGGGTCAGAATTGCTTCACTTCGATGTTGAGGGTCTGGATGCGGTAGGCGATCTGGCGGGGCGTCATGCCCAGCAGGCGTGCCGCCTTGGCCTGCACCCAACCGGCTTGTTCAAGCGCTGCCACGACCCGCTCCTTCTCGGAGATGCCCGGGTCGTTCAGATCCACGTCGGCCGGCGGCCGGGCGGGGACGGGGCTGCCCAGGCCCGTGTCGCGGGGCGGGCGGGCCGGCTGGCGTTCGCGGGTGCTGGGGAAGCGGATCAGATCCACGTCGATGACGCCATCTTCCGACAGCACGGCAGCCCGCTCGAGACAGTTTTCCAGCTCGCGCACGTTGCCCGGCCACTCGTGGCTGGCGAGGCGGCGCTGGGCCATGTCGGTGAGGGTGAGCTTGCGCTTCTGTTCGCCGCCGATCTTGGTGAGCAGGTGGCGGGCGATCTCGGGGATGTCCTCGATGCGCTCGCGCAGCGGCGGCAGGAACAGGGGCATCACGTTGAGGCGGTAGAACAAGTCTTCGCGGAAGTCGCCGAAATCCACCGCGGCTTCCAGATCCCGGTGGGTGGCGGCGACGATGCGCACGTCCACCTTCACGGTGCGGCTGCCGCCGACGCGCTCGAACTCGCCTTCCTGCAGCACCCGCAGCAGCTTGGCCTGGAAGGAGGGCGAGATCTCACCGATCTCGTCGAGGAACAGGGTGCCGCCGTTGGCCTGCTCGAAGCGCCCCTTGCGGGCCTCGACGGCGCCGGTGAAGGCGCCCCGCTCGTGGCCGAAGAGCTCGGATTCGAGCAGGTTCTCGGGCAGCGCCGCACAGTTGAGCTTGACCATCGCGTTGCGGGCGCGGGGCGAGTTGTAGTGGATGGCGTTGGCGATGAGTTCCTTGCCGGTGCCGGTCTCGCCGCGGATCAGCACGGTGGTGTTCCACTTGGCCACCAGCCGCGCCTGGTCGAACACCCGGCGCATCACCGCCGAGCGGCCGACCATGCTGTCGAAGCCGAACTGGTGGCGCACCGTACGGCGCAGCAGGTCGCGCTCTTCGACGAGGCTGGATTTCTCCTGCTCCACCTCCAGCGACAGGCGCAGGGCCTGGCCGATGAGGTTGGCGACCATCTCGACGAACTGGCCGCGCTCCTGGATCAGGCCGTCTTCCGGTGCCTCGGGCTGCACCGCCAGGATGCCCTGGAGGTTGCCGCCGACCTTGATCGGCACCGCGATGAAGGGCAGCTCCTGCTGGTAGATGCCCTGGCGGTTGAGGAAGCGCGGCTCGTCGGCGACCCGGGCGAGCATCACCGAGCGGGGCTTCTCGAGCATCAGGCCGAGGATGCCTTCGCCGGGCTGGTACTGCACGCCGGTGGGGCCCGTGGGGTGATGGAGGGTGTGGGTGATGAGGTTGCCGGTCTGGGCATCGACGACGCCGATCATGCCGGCGGTGAGGCCGGCTTCGTCCTGCAGCACCCGCAGCACGTCGCGCAGGGTCTCCTCGAACACCAGCGAACGGCTGAGGACCCGGCTGACCGCGTAGAGGGCGGCGAGCAGCTGGATGTTCAGCTCGTGGGTGCGGCAGTAGCCGCCGGGGGGCGGACAGTCCACGGAGTGGATCACGTGTTCGTGCATTCTGCTCTCGTCGTTGTGTCTCAGATCGGGTCGCCGTCCAGGCGGAACTCGACGACCACGTGGCAGCCGCCGCCGGGGCTCTCGTCCAGGTCGATGATGCCGCCGTGGTCCGAGACGATCTGCTGGGCTCGCGACAGGCCGGTGCCGAGGTGGCGGCTCGCCCCCGTCTTGGCCGAGAAGAAGGGCTCGAAGGCCCGGTGGCGCAGCTCGGCCGGGATGCCGGGGCCGCTGTCGGTGACGGTGACCACCATGCAGTTGCGCACCACCGAGGTGGCGAGGGTCAGCTCGCGGCGTTTCCAGCCCTTGGTGTCCATGGCTTCGATGGCGTTATCCACCAGCGCCTTGAAGAGCATCCGCAGCTGCAGCGGGCGGCCCAGCAGGGGCGGCAGGGTGGCGGCCGGGTGCCAGTCCACCACCACGCCGGCGCGCAGCAGGCGGGGCGTGCACACTTCCAGCACGTCGCGCAGCAGCTCGTTGAGATTGACGCTGAAGACCATCTCCGGCGCGCTGGGCGGGATCACCAGGCGCAGGGATTCCATGTGCTCGCGGCCGGCGGAGAGGGCGTGCTTGAGCAGATCCGCGCTGGACGGGTCGCGCCGCTGCAGGATCGAGACCGCCGAGGCCATCACGTTCATGGGTTCTTCGAGCCGGAAGATCGCCGCCGAGAGGCCCTCGCGCAGGGCCGCGGTGCGCTCTTCCTCGGCCATCGCGGCCTGCAGGGCGGCGGTGCGGGCGCGCTCCTGCTCGGCGCGCAGGCTGGTGACGTCGGAGATCACCAGCAGCAGCCCGGGCTGGTCGGACGAGGCGAAGTAGTTGTCGGCGTTGTCGCTGTGGATCTGGATCATCGAGGTGGTCACCGACAGCCAGCGGGGCCGGCCGTTGCGGTGGTCCACCCGGGCTTCGCGGTTCTCGAAGACGCAGGTGGCGATGTCGTCGGAGAGCTGGGTGCGCCAGGTGCCGAGCACGCTGTCGAGCAGGGTGTGGGCCGGTTCGGCCACCCGCAGGTCGGTGACGAGCTTCTTGTAGGCCTGGTTGTCGAGCAGCACTCGGCCCTTCTGGTCGAGGAGCGCGATGGCGATCGGGGCGGCATCCACCACCGATTCGATCAGCGCCTTCTGGTTGCGCACCATCTGCTCGAGCCGGTGGAACTCGGTGATGTCCCGGTGCATGCCGAGGTAATGGGTGGTCTTGCCGGCGGCGTCCACCACCGGCGAGATGGTCAGCTCGGCCAGGTACAGCTGGCCACTCTTCTTGCGGTTGAGGAGCTTGCCCGACCAGGGCCGCTGCTCCATCAGCGCGGTCCACATCGATTGGTAGATCTCCCGCGGGGTGGTGCGGTTGGAGAGCATCGACTCGTTGTTGCCCACCACCTCGCCCGGGGTGTAGCCGGTGACCCGGGTGAAGCTCTCGTTGGCGAAGAGGATGTTCGCCGCGAGGTCGGTGATCGAGATGGCCAGATCGGCCTGGTTCACGGCCTGGAGATAAACCTCCGGCGGAAGCTTCGGGCTGGGTTGCGCGTGTTGAGCCGCGAGGCATTTGGCTGACGGCATGAATTTGGCTCCTCGGGTGTGCGTTTCTCGGATCGGACGCTTCTTTGGTTTGCCGGAGCATCTTCCGTGCCGTGGTGCACAAAAATGCCCGCTTCCCGCGGCTGGCGCGGCAGACGGCGGGTTTTCGGGGCAAATGCGACATAAACGCCTGTCGGCTTTGTGACATTCCGCCCCCCGAAATCCGCCCCTCTTTGGTGCGTGCCCCACAATTCCGCACGCCGCCGGGCATTTGCGGCACTGCAGCGAGGTTGGCATGGCTTATGCGTTGGGCTGGCTAAACCCGAACAGAGGCGCCATCCCATGAAGGACTTCCTGCTACTGCTGTTGTCGACCGCGTTGGTGAACAACGTGGTGCTGATCAAGTTTCTTGGCCTGTGCCCGGTGATGGGCGTCTCCAAGAGCGTGGACAGCGCCCTCGGCATGGGCCTGGCGACCACCTTCGTGATCACCCTGGCGGCCGGCGCGTCGTGGATGCTCGACAACTGGCTGCTCCAGCCCCTGGGCCTGGGCTATCTGCGCATCCTCACCTTCATCCTGGTGATCGCCGCGGTGGTGCAATTCACCGAGATGTTCATCAAGAAATCGAGCCCCGGGCTGTACCAGTCGCTGGGCATCTACCTGCCGCTCATCACCACCAACTGTGCGGTGCTGGGTGTGGCGCTGCTCAACGTGCAGCAGGGCTTCAGCCTGTTCAAGAGCCTGGTGTATGGCTTCGGGTCGGCCCTGGGTTTCACCATCGTGCTGCTGATCTTTGCCGGGCTGCGCGAGCGCGTGGCCCTGGCCCGGGTGCCGGCGGCCTTCGCCGGCGCGCCGATCGCCTTCGTCACCATCAGCCTCTTGGCCCTGGCCTTCATGGGCTTCTCGGGCATGAACGTGTAAGGGAGCGCCGCAAAATGTTGATCGCCATCTTCAGTCTCACCGTGCTTGGCGCCGTGCTCGGCGTCGTGCTGGGTATCGCCAACAAGGCCCTGCGGGTCGAGGGCAACCCGGTGGTGGATGAACTCATCGCCATGATGCCGGGCTCGAACTGCGGCCAGTGCGGGTTTCCGGGCTGCTCCGGCGCCGCCACCGCCATCGTCGATGGCACGGCGCCGCCCACCTGCTGCCCGCCCGGTGGCAAGAGCCTCGCTGCGGCGATCGCCGCCAAGCTGGGTCTCACCGTCGATCTGTCGGGGCTGTCGGACGACGGCCCGAAGATCGCGATGGTGGCCGAGGAGTTGTGCATCGGCTGCTGCCGCTGCAGCAAGGTGTGTCCGACCGACGCCATCGTCGGCGCGGCCAAGCAGATCCACAACGTGCTGCGGGAGGCCTGTACCGGTTGCAGCAGTTGCGTCGAGAAGTGCCCCACCGAGGCGCTGGCGATGAAGCCGGTGCCGGTCACCGTCCAGCACTGGGTGATGCCCAAGCCGCTGGCAGCATGAGGAAAGCGATGACGACCCGCGAACGCAATCTGCCGGCTGCCGTGGTCACGGCGCAACGGGTAACGGGAGCCTAAGGAGCCACCATGGACTTCAGCAGTCTGATCAAGAAACTCACGGGCAAGCACTGGGGCGTGCATCCGGCCGACCACAAGCGGCCGGCCGCCGACCAGCCCGTCCATGCGGTGCCGCTGCCGCAGCGCCTGCATCTGATGCTGTCCCAGCACGTGGGCGCCGCCGCGCGCCCGGTGGTGCTGGTGGGCCAGAAGGTCAGGAAGGGCGAGCTGATCGCGGCGGCCCAGGGCAACATCTCGGCCCCGCTGCATGCGCCCACCTCGGGTGTCATCAGCGCCATCGGCGAGATCACCGCGCCCCACGCCTCGGGCCTGCCGGCGATGGCGATCACCCTCACGGTTGACGGCGACGACCGCTGGATCGAACCCGACAACCTGCCCGCCGACCCCTACGCCCTGGCCGCGGCCGACGTGGCCGCGCGGGTGGCCGCCGCCGGCGTGGTGGGGATGGGCGGGGCGACCTTCCCGTCGTCGGTCAAGCTCAACCTGGGGCGCCGCTCCGACATCGACACCCTCATCATCAACGGCAGCGAGTGCGAGCCCTATCTCTCGTGCGACGACCGGCTGATGCGCGACAAGGCCGCCGAGATCGTCTCGGGCATCCGTCTGATGCTGGTGGCCACCGGCGCCGGCTGCGCCAAGGTGGGGATCGAGGACAACAAGCCCGAGGCCATCGCCGCCATGGGCGAGGCGGCCAGGGGCTTCGACAACATCACCATCGTGCCGGTGCCGGCGCGCTACCCGATGGGGTCCGACCGCCAGCTGATCGTCGAGCTGACCGGCCGCGAGGTGCCGTCGGACGCCCGCGCCGCCGACGTGGGGGTGATCGTTCATAACGTGGGCACTGCCCGGGCCGTGCATGACGCGGTGGTGCTGGGTCGGCCGTTGGTGAGTCGCCTCGTGACGGTCAACGGCGCCGCCGCGGCCATGCCCGGAAACTACGAGGTGCCGCTGGGCATGCTGGTGAGCGACCTGATCGCATTCACCGGCGGGGCCAGGGGCGAGGTGGCCCGGCTGGTGATGGGTGGCCCGATGATGGGCACCCTGCTGCCCCATGCCCGGGTGCCGGTGGTCAAGGGCACCAGCGGCATCCTGCTGCTCGACGCGAAGGAGGCCGAGGCCATGGAGCCGGAAGCCTGCATCCGCTGCAGCAGCTGCGTGAAGGCGTGCCCGATGGGGCTGCTGCCCCTCGAGATGAGCGCCCGCATCCGCAACGACGACCTGGATGGTGCGATGGACCTGGGCCTCGCCGACTGCATCGCCTGCGGCTGCTGCGCCTACGTGTGCCCGTCGCACATCCCGCTGGTGCAGTACTTCTACCACGCCAAGGGCGATCTCTCGGCCCGGGAGCGCGCCAAGCTGAGCACCGAATCCACCAAGAAGCTCGGCGTTGCCCGGCAGGAGCGGCTGGAGCGTGAAGCGCGCGAGAAGGCCGAAGCCGCCGCCAGACGCAAGGCCGAGCGAGCCGCCCAGCAGGCTGCAGCCGCTGCCGCCGCGGCGCCAGCCAGCACCGAACCGAAGAAGGGAGAAATCGCGTGAATCTCGCCACCCTCCAGGGCGAAGCGATCGCCTCGCCCCACGCCCACGGCGGCAACACCGTCGGGCGCACCATGGTCCGGGTCCAGCTCGCGCTGGTGCCGGCCACCCTCTACGGCTTCTGGCTGTTCGGCTGGCCGTCGTTCTTCCTGTGGCTGCTGACGGTGGTGTCGTGCCTCGTCTTCGAAGCCATGGCTCTGCGCATGACCGGCTCCACCCGCGTCCGCAAGACGCTGTTCGACGGCTCGGCGCTGCTCACCGGCTGGCTGCTGGCGATGACCCTGCCGCCGTGGGCGCCCTGGTGGGTGGCGGTGGTGGGCGGCTTCATCGCCATCGTGATCGGCAAGCAGGTGTTCGGCGGGGTGGGGCAGAACGTCTTCAACCCGGCGATGGTCGCCCGGGTGGCGCTGCTGGTGTCGTTTCCGGTGCCGCTCACCCAGTGGGTGCTGCCCATGAGCCTGGCCAGCGTGCAGGCGCCGGATTTCCTGCAGGGGCTGCACATCTTCGTGACCAGCGCGCCGCCGCTCGACGGCATCGCCAGCGCCTCGCTGCTGGGCCACACCAAGACCGAGATGTCCCGGGGCATCGACCTGCTGCAGTCCCTCGCCGCCGCTAACGCGCCGGCGCTGTCATGGTTCGGCACCCGGGCGGGCAGCCTGGGCGAATCGGCCTCGCTGCTGATCCTGGCGGGTGGGCTCTACCTGCTGGCCACCGGCGTCATCACCTGGCACACGCCGGTGGCGGTGCTGGCGGGGCTGGCGATTCCGGCGGCCATCGGCCACGCGGTGGACCCGGCCCATTACCTCGGTGTTGCCGAGCACCTGCTCTCCGGTGCGGCGATGCTCGGCGCCTTCTTCATCGCCACCGACTACGTGACATCCCCCAACACCGGCCCGGGGCAGATCGTCTTCGGGCTGTGCATCGGTCTCATCACCTGGATCATCCGCACCTGGGGTGGCTACCCCGAGGGCATGGCCTTTGCCGTGCTGATGATGAACGCCCTCACGCCGGTCATCGACCGCCTGGTCAAGCCGCGCATCCTCGGCCGCGACCGCAAGGGCAAGCCGCTGGAAATTCCGGCCAAGTAAGGGAGCGCCTGACCCATGAAACTGGACGAAATCCGCGAGCACATCGGCTACCAGCCGGTACTGCTCGGCATCGTGGCCCTGGTGGCGAGCGCCGCGCTGGCGATGGCTGCTGGCGCTACCGGCGAGGCCATCGCCGCCGCCGAAGCCAAGGACCTGCGGGATTCCCTCGCCGAGGTGCTGCCGGCCGGGCTGGCCGACAACGATTTCCTGAAGGACACGCTGGCCATCGACAAGGCCGGCAAGCCGGTGACGATCTACCGCGCCCGCCACGCCGGGGCCGTGAAGGCCGCGGTGTTTCAGGTGGCCGAGCGCGGCTACGCCGGCGAGATCAGCATCCTGATGGCCGTCGATGCCGAAGGCCACACCCTGGGCGTGCGGGTGCTCAAGCACACCGAGACCCCGGGCCTGGGCGACAAGATCGAGGTGAAGAAAGACCCGTGGGTGAAGGCCTTCGACGGCAAGTCCCTGGGTGATCCGGCCCCCGAGCGGTGGGGGGTGAAGAAGGACGGCGGCGTGTTCGACCAGTTTGCCGGCGCCACCATCACGCCGCGGGCGGTGGTCAAGGCGGTGAAGGGCGGGCTGGATTTTTATGCCGAGCACCGCACGGAAATCACGGGAGGCTGACATGAGCAACGACTACCGCAGCATCATCAAGGAAGGCCTGTGGGACCAGAACGTGGTGTTCTCCCAGCTGCTGGCCATGTGTCCGACCATGGCGGTCACCACCAGCGGCACCAACGGCCTGGGCATGGGGCTGGCGACCACCGCGGTGCTGGTGGTCTCCAACGTGCTGGTGTCGATGATCCGCCACACCGTCAGCTCCCAGGTGCGCATTCCGGTGTTCGTGGTGCTCATCGCCACCCTGGTGACGGTGGTGGACATGGCCATGAACGCCTGGCTGCACGATCTGTACAAGGTGCTCGGGCTGTTCATCGCGCTGATCGTGGTGAACTGCGCCATCCTCGGTCGCGCCGAGGCCTTCGCCGTCAAGAACGGGGTGGCCGCCTCAGCGGTGGATGGGCTGGCGATGGGGCTGGGCTTCACCGGCGCGCTCACCGTGGTGGGGCTGCTGCGGGAGTTCCTCGGCGCCGGCACGCTGTTCGCCCAGGCATCCAACCTGCTCGGACCATCGTTTGCCTTTCTTGAAATGAAACTGCCCGGCTATGGCGGCGCACTGCTGATGATCCTGCCGCCCGGCGGATTTGCCCTGCTGGGCTTTCTGCTCGCCGGCAAACGGGCGATGGAGCGGCGCGCCGAAGCCAGGGCGTCGGCGCGGGGCCGCGGGCTGGCCACGCCGTCGGCCGCTTGAGGAGATACAAAATGCAGATTGGCGTTGCCTACTCCGAACCCGGAAACCAGATCTGGGTGACCATCGAGGTGCCCGAGACGGCCACGGTGACGGATGCCATCAAGCGCTCGGGCATCCTTGACCAGTTCCCCCACATCGACCTCACGAAGCAGAAGGTCGGTGTCTTCGGGCGGCTGGTGAAGCCCGATGCGGCCCTGCGCCCGGGTGACCGGGTGGAGATCTACCGCGCCATCATCGCCGACCCGGAAACCGTGCCCCGGCGCGATCTCGCCGACGACTGACCTGCCTCGACCGGCCGGCCCGCCCGGCCGGTTTCATGTCGGCTCCCCGATTTTTCATTTGCCTTCGAGAATGCCGATGTCCACTCATCCTTCGCACCCACCCTCAACGGGCCGGGCGCTGCTGGCCCTCGGCCTGCTGCTCCCCGTGTCGGCCTTCGCGGCCGGCAGCCTGCCGTCCGTCGGCGGCATCCCGCTGGATTTCATCCTCTTCGCGCTCACCCTGCTGGGTGTGGCGCTGTTCCATAACGCCACCCTCTACGTGGCCCTTGTCGGCCTCGTCACCATCAGCGCCTACAAGGTGCTCATCACCGGCTTCAAGACAGGCGCCGGCGTGGCGGGCCTCGTCGGGCACCTGGGGCATGAATGGGTGACCATCGCCAACCTGTTCTGCCTGCTCACCGGCTTTGCGCTGCTCGCCCGGCATTTCGAGAAGAGCCACGTGCCGGTGATCCTGCCGCGCTTCCTGCCGGACGACTGGAAGGGCGGCTTCCTGCTGCTGGTGATGGTCTTCGTGATCTCCAGCTTTCTCGACAACATCGCCGCGGCGCTGATAGGCGGCGCGATGGCCCATCAGCTCTTCAAGGCCAAGGTGCATGTGGGCTACCTGGCCGCCATCGTCGCGGCGTCCAATGCGGGTGGCTCGGGCAGTGTGGTGGGCGACACCACCACCACCATGATGTGGATCGACGGGGTGAGCCCGCTGATCGTGGTGGATGCCTACGTGGCGGCGGGGGTGGCGCTGCTCATCATCGGCTACTTCGGTGCCCGTCAGCAGCACGCCTACTCGCCCATCCTGCGCCACGCCCACCAGCACACCCACGTGGACTGGGGGCGGATCTTCATCGTGCTGACCATGCTGGTGTTCGCGGTGGGGACTAACATCACCATCAACATCAAGTTTCCGGAGATGGCCGACGCCTTCCCCTTCATCGGTGTGGCTGTGTGGGCGGCGATCCTGCTGACCATCCCGGTGCGTCGCCACGACTGGGAGGTGCTGCCGGACACCATCAAGGGTTCGGTCTTCCTGCTGTCGCTGGTGCTGTGCGCCTCGATGATGCCGGTGGAGGAGCTGCCCGCCGCCTCGTGGCAGTCGGCCCTTGCCCTGGGCTTCGTGTCGGCGGTGTTCGACAACATCCCGCTCACCGCGCTGGCCCTGCGCCAGGGCGGATACGACTGGGGCTTCCTGGCCTACGCGGTGGGCTTTGGCGGTTCGATGCTGTGGTTCGGCTCGTCGGCCGGGGTGGCCCTGTCGAGCATGTTCCCCGAGGCCCGCTCGGCGGCCCAGTGGCTGCGCCACGGCTGGCACGTACCGGTGGCCTACGTGACCGGCTTCTTCATCATGCTCACGGTGCTCGGCTGGCACCCGGATGCCGACCACAACGCCCCGGCGCCGGTGGCGCTGGAGGCGCCCTTGGCGTCCCCCGCCAGCCACTGAGTACCTCCGCGCTTCTGCCTGAAGGCCGCTGCTCTGGCGGCCTTTGTCTTTGGTGGGGCGCTGTTGGGTTTGTACCGGCAGCGGGGTTTTGTCGGCTTTGCGACATGCGTGAAATGACCGTCAGGCCTTTAAAAACAGGGGTTTGGAGCTGGCACTCAAATTGCTGGTAGGTGCCTGAACCCTTGGAGAGGCCAGCATGAAAGCCAGCGAAATCCAGGCCCTGCTCGACGAGCCGGCCTGCAGCCACAACAAGAAGGAAAAGTCCGGGTGCGCCAAGCCCAAGCCCGGCGCCACCGCCGGCGGGTGTTCCTTCGATGGCGCCCAGATCGCGCTCCTCCCGATCGCCGACGTGGCCCACATCGTCCACGGCCCCATCGCCTGTGCGGGCTCATCGTGGGACAACCGGGGCACCCGCTCCTCCGGCCCCACGCTGTACCGCATCGGGATGACCACCGATCTCTCCGAGACCGACGTGGTGATGGGCCGCGGCGAGAAGCGCCTGTTCCACGCCATCAAGCAGGCCATCGACAGCTACTCGCCGGCCGCGGTGTTCATCTACAACACCTGCGTCACCGCGCTGATCGGCGACGACGTGGAGGCCGTCTGCCGCGCCGCCACCGAGCGCTGGGGCACCCCGGTGGTGCCGGTGGATGCGGCCGGCTTCTACGGCACCAAGAACCTGGGCAACCGGCTGGCCGGCGAGGCGATGTTCAAGCACGTGATCGGCACCCGCGAGCCCGAACCCGCCGCGCCCCGCGCCGACGGCCTGCCCACCTACGACGTGAATCTGATCGGCGAATACAACATCGCCGGCGAGTTCTGGCACGTGCTGCCGCTGTTCGACGAACTGGGTCTGCGCATCCTGTGCACCCTGTCCGGCGACGCGCGTTTCCACGAGGTGCAGACCATGCACCGGGCCAAGGTGAACATGGTGGTGTGCGCCAAGGCGCTGCTCAACGTGGCCCGCAAGATGGAAGACAACTTCGGCATCCCGTTCTTCGAGGGCAGTTTTTACGGCGTGCAGGACATGAACAACGCCCTGCGCGACTTCGCCCGGATCATTGGCGACGCCGACCTGATCGCCCGCACCGAGGCCGTCATCGCCCGGGAGGAGGCCAAGTCCCGCGCGGCGCTCGACCCCTGGCGCGAGCGCCTCAACGGCAAGCGCGTGCTGCTCTACACCGGCGGCGTGAAGTCCTGGTCCATCGTCTCGGCCCTGCAGGACCTGGGCATGAAGGTGGTCGCCACCGGCACCAAGAAGTCGACGGAAGAGGACAAGGCGCGCATCCGCGAGCTGATGGGCGACGACACCAAGATGATCGACGACGGCAGCCCCAAGGCGCTGCTGTCCACCTACCACGAGTACAAGGCCGACATCCTCATCGCCGGCGGCCGCAACCTCTACACGGCCCTCAAGGCGCGCATCCCCTTCCTCGACATCAACCAGGAGCGGGAATTCGGCTACGCCGGTTACGCCGGCATGGAAGAGCTGGCCCGCCAGCTGGCGCTGTCGATGGGCAGCCCGGTGTGGGCGTCGGTGCGCAAGCCCGCGCCGTGGGCTGCGAAGCAGGGCCCCGGCACCGTGCTGGCCGCCTGAAAGATGAACGACGCCCCCCGACGCGCCTGCGGCGTGGAGAGCCGGCTTTGCACAGCAGGCCCGTTCGGCAGGCATGGCGCGGTGCGCCATGAAATCCCTGCCTCACCCCCCCACTGGGGGGCTGGCCGGCCGCTTCGGAGCGGCCGCGCGCGGCCGGCCCAAGAGCCGTGCCTTCGTTTCATGTGTCGCGGGTTGCGCGACGCGCAGTGGAGAAACTGATATGGCTGAAATCGTCCAATCCAAGAAGGCGCTGGCGGTCAATCCGCTCAAGGTGAGCCAGCCGGTGGGGGCCTCGCTGGCTTTCCTCGGCCTGGGCCGGAGCCTGCCGCTGATGCACGGCTCGCAGGGCTGCACGGCCTTCGGCAAGGTGTTCTTCGTGCGCCACTTCCGCGAGCCGATTCCACTGCAGACCACGGCGATGGATCAGGTGGCCTCGATCATGGGCGCCGACGACAACGTGGTCGAGGGCCTGCGGGTGCTCTCCGAGAAGAGCAAGCCCGACGTGATCGGCCTCGTCACCACGGGGCTTTCGGAAACCCAGGGCACCGACATCCGCCGCACGGTGCGGATCTTCCGCGAGAAGCACCCGGAATACGCCGGAGTGGCGGTGGTGCCGGTGAACACGCCGGACTACGTGGGCTGCCTGGAGAGCGGCTACGCCCTGGCGGTGGAATCGATGATCGACGTGCTGGTGCCCGAAGGCCGCAGTGCCGGGCGCCGGCCCAAGCAGGTCAATGTGCTGGCCTCGGGCATGCTCACCCCCGGCGACATCGAGGCGATCCGCGAGTGGATCGAAGCTTTCGGCCTGCGTGCGGTGGTGCTGCCGGACATCGGCGATTCCCTCGACGGGCACCTCACCGACGCCGAGTTCTCGTCCCTCACCATCGGCGGCACGCCCCGGGCGGAGATCGAGATCATGGGCGAATCGGCCGCCACGCTGGTGGTCGGCCCGTCGCTCTTCAAGGCGGCGGATCTGCTCCGCGCCCGCACCGGCGTGCCCGACTACCGCTTTGCCGGCCTGATGGGGCTGGAGGACTGCGACGCCTTCACCCAGGCGCTCGCCGACATCTCCGGCCAGCCGGTACCGGCGCGCATCGACCGCTGGCGCGCCCAGTTGCAGGACGCGATGGTCGATTGCCACTTCATGCTCGGCTTTGCCCGCGTGGCCCTGGCGGCCGACCCGGATCTGCTGGGCATGCAGGCCACCTTTCTCACCGGCATGGGCGCCGAGATCGTCGCCGCGGTGAGCCCGGCCAAGCACGAGAGCCTGGCGCTGCTGCCGGTGCCGAAGATCGTCATCGGCGATCTGGAAGACCTGGAAAAGGACGCCCGCGCCGGCGGCGCCCAGGTGATCGTTGCCAACTCCCACGCCGCGGGCACCGCCGAGCGGCTGGGCCTGCCCCTGATGCGGGCCGGCTTTCCCCAATACGACCAGGTGGGCGGCTATGCGCGCACCTGGGTGGGCTACCGCGGCACGCGGCAGGCCTTGTTCGATTTCGCCAACCTGATGCTGAGGCAACACCATGAACTCGAACCCTATCAATCAATCTACCGGGCCGAGCCCCGCCTCGGCGACAACCATGGCTCCCCGTCGTCTGCAGCTGGTCTGGTCCATTAAAGAGGAGCCCGCCGCCGTGCTCAGGGTCGCCTTCGCCTCCACCGACCGCAGTCGGGTCAATCAGCACTTCGGCGCCGCCGAAGGTTTCGCCATCTACGAAGTGGTGCCCGACAAGGCCACCCTCGTGGGCGTCGCCGACTTCCCCGAAGAGGCGATGGACGGCAACGAGAACAAGCTCGCCGCCAAGGTTGAGTTTCTCGCCGGCTGCCACGCGGTGTACGTGATGGCCATCGGCGCCTCGGCGATCAAGCAGCTCATGGCCAAGGGCATCCAGCCGATCCGCACCGACGAGGTGGACGCCATCCCCGAGCTGCTGGCCGAGATCAGCCGTGCGATGAAGGAGGGCGGTGTGCAGTGGATCGACCGCGCCATCGCCGCCCAGACCAAATCCGACGACCGCTTCTCGGAGATGGAAGACGAGGGTTGGCAGGGATGAGCGCGCCCTTCATCGAACACCGCGGCGTGGTGCGCCGCATCGAGGGCGGCAAGGCCATCGTCGCCATGGAGACCGGCGGCTGCTCGTCCTGCGGCCACGTGAGCGCCTGCGGCGTGGGCAAGATGGCCGGCGACCGCCCGGCCACGCTGCTCACCGTGCCCCTCGAAGCGGGCGTGGCGGTAGGTGATGTGGTCTCCGTCGGCCTGCCGGCGGCGGGCCTGTCGGCCAGCGCCGTGCTCGGTTACCTCTTTCCGGCCATCGCCATGCTGCTGGGGGCGGCGCTCGCTGCCGCCTTCGACGGCCGCGATGGCGTTACTGCACTGGGGGCGATGGGGGGCTTTCTCGCCGCCCTGATCCTCGCCCGATTTGCGATCGCACTGGCGCCCCGCCTGATGCCCGCTCCCCGGCTCGTGCCGATCCGCACGCCTTCCTCACCCATTTCCATCCAGGAGTTTCATCATGACTGACCCCGTCGTCGAACGCGATCCCATCCTCGATACCGATTTCATCAAGGAGATGGCCCGCCAGATGCGCGCCCTCGACACCTACGGCACCTACCAGGGCTGGACGGTGGAGAAGATCCTCGATCCCTACGTCCTCACCAAGGAACGCAAGGCCGAAATCCCCCTCATCGGCGACCCGGACGACGTGACCATCGCCCGCGTGAAGGCCTTCTACAACGCCATCGCCGTGCTCATCGAGAAGGAATGCAAGCAGCTCGCCGTGCCGCTGGTGCATCTGACCCACGAAGGCTTTGGCCGCGCGCTGATCACCGTCGGCAAGCTGGTCGCCGTGGATCGCACCCTGCGCGACGTGCATCGCTTCGGCTTTGCCAGCCTCTCCAAGATGAAGGACGAGGCCGACAAGATCCTCTCCGTGGCCCTTGAGCGCATCGGCGAATACCCCGCCGTCGCCGGGATGTGAGCAGGGAGGCCGTCATGAGCACCGCCGAAGAGATCGCGGCCCTCGACAAGGAAGTGAAGAAGCTCAAGCGCATCGCTTCCGAATGGGCCTCCCAGCTGCACGACCTCGTGGAAGACCGCCTGCCGGCGGGCTACCACGAGATCCCGGGCATTTCCCAATCCACGTACGACGCCTGCCAGGCATGGGCGGAGGCCAACGCCCGCCTGTCTGCGGCACAGAAAGGTTGATTCATCATGGCGCAGATCACTGGCCTGACCCGCGGGGGCGTGGAATGGACGCCCGAATTCGTCACCAACCTGGATCAGGCCAAGTGCATCGGCTGTGGCCGCTGCTACAAGGTCTGTCCGCGCAACGTGCTCGATCTGGTCGAGCGCGAGCTGGAGGATGACGACGACTCCGACGACGACAACATGATGGTGATGTCCATCGCCAACGGCGCCGACTGCATCGGCTGCGGCTCCTGCGGCCGGGTGTGCCCGAAGGACTGCTACACCTACTCGCCGGCGAGCGTGTGATGTCCGGGCCCGTGCCTGCCGCCGCGGTCGCGCCGCAGCCCGACGCCGCCACCGGGGCCGCCGTGTGCGCGGCCCTGCGGCGGGAGGTGGAGCGCCTTGGCCTGTCCATCGGCAACGAGCCGGACTGGTCGCTGCTCTCCTTCGAGGAGAAGATCGACCCCTTTTCGCAGGAGGTGAGCCTGATCGGCACCTGGCGCGGCTCGGCGCGCTACGGCACGGTCACGCTGTTCCCCGACGGGCGGGTGTTTGCCGAATACCAGGTGCTGCTGCCCCATCCCGACAAGCCCGAGAGCTACGTGGAATCCGTGCAGGTGTGGGGCAAGCCCGACAAGCTTCGCGGCGAGGCCGTGATCGCCGCCTACATGACCTGACGATGGACACGCAGCCGCGGCTGATCCTGCTGCACAAACACAAGACCAGCGGGCGGGTGCGTTTTCTGTGCCTGCCCTATGGCGTCGTCGCCTTCAAGGCCCTGCCGGCGCTGGCCGCGCTGCGGGACGAGGACTGGTCGCCGAAGGTCCAGATCCACCCTGCCGCCGTCGTGCGCGAGGCGGAGGTGCGGCTCGGCCTGCCCGAGGATGCCATCGACCCGGAAGGCGATTTCCAGGCGTGGGTGGATACCCCGGGCGGCGACGTGCCGGTGCTGCTGGGCGCCTTTGCCGGCATCGACCCGCCCTTCGGCGCGGCCGACCGGATCGGCGCGCGTTTCATCGCCATCACCGAATCCCGCGCCCTGACCGACGTGGAGCGCCAGCTCCTGCGCCGGGCCTACGAGCATGTGCTGGGGTGACCCGCCGCGCTCACACGCCCGGCATCGGTGCGAAGCCCGGCAGGGCCTTGACCCGCGCGATCCACGCGCGGATGTGGGGGACGTCGCCCAGGGACACGCCGCCTTCCGGGGCCAGCGCCACGTAGGGGAGCACCGCGCAGTCGGCAATGGTCGGCCGGTCCAGCGCCAGCCAGTCGTGATCGGCCAGCCGGGCCTCGATCAGCGGCAGGATGCGCGCCGCCCGGCGCAGGGTGTCGGCCTTGTCGAGGGCGTAGCCGAACTTGTCCACCAGCCGCGCCGCGCCGGGGCCGTTCTGCACTTCGTTGGCGGCGGTGGACAGCCACTGCACAACCTCGGCCATCGCCGCCGGATCGCCGGGCAGCCACGCTTCGCCGGCGTAGCGGCGGGCGAGATAGACGAGGATCGCCTGGGAATCCCGCAGCACCACCTCGCCATCCACCAGGATCGGCAGCTCGCCCCACGGGTTGAGCTCGATCAGGGGCGGGCGCTTGTGCTCGCCGCCGAGGAAATCCACCGGCACGATCTCCAGCGGAATGCCCGCCAGGGCAGCAAGCAGGCGGACCTTGTAGCAGTTGCCGGAGAGGGTGAGGTCGTACAGTTTCATGGGTGTCTCCTTTTCTCGTTGGGGCGTCAGGGCTTGGGAAGTGAATCGCGTTCGGCCAGCTCGCGGGCCGAATAGCGCGGAGTGATGTGCTGCGAGCAGTTCCAGTCGAAGGCCGCGATGTGCAGCACCATCACCCGCTCGGTGGGTGGCGCGCCGGGCAGACCGACGGCGGCGACCAGCTCCGGGTCGGCCTCGTCGGCGGGCAGCACGGTGATCTCGGCGAGCAGCTTGAGGCGCCGGCGGTTGGGGTAGTCCATCAGGATCAGCGCCGCCTTGGGCTGGCCTGCCAGATTGCCGACGCTGACGAACTGGCGGTTGCCGCCATAGTCGGCAAAAGCCAGCGTGCGCGCGTCGATCACCCGCAGAAAGCCCGGCGGGCCGCCCCGGTGCTGCACGTGGGGCCAGCCGCCTTCGCCCACGGTGGCGAGGTAGGCGCTGTCGCGAGCGGCGATGAAGGTGCGCTCCCGATCGCCCAGGATCGCCTCGGGGTTGCCCGCCGGCGTGGGCAGCGGGGCGCCCAGGTAGCGCTGCTGGGTGGCGCGTACGCCGGGCGTGCAGGTGATGTCGGCAAAGTGGCGGGACATGGCAGGTTCTCCGGACCGTTTTGGCTATCGTGATCCTTTCGATTGCGGCAATAAATACGCGTTTGAGAATTTCATTGGTGCAGCGATCGGTTTAATCTTGGCCGCATGGACAAGTTCAAGGCGATGAACACCTTTGTCGGCATCGTCGAGGCCGGCAGCCTGACGGCCGCCGCGGATCGGCTCGGGGTGTCGCTGGCGGCGGTGGTGCGCAGCCTCGCGGCGCTGGAGGAATCCCTCGGCGTGCGCCTGCTCAACCGCAGCACGCGGCGCATCGCGCTGACCGAAGAGGGCCGCGACTACCTGGAGCGCAGCCGGCGCCTGCTGGCCGATCTGGCCGACATGGAGAACGCCGTCACCGCCCGGCGCACGCGGCCGTCGGGGCGGCTGGTGATCACCGCGCCGGTGATGTTCGGCCGGCTGCACGTGGCGCCGGTGGTCACCGATTTCCTCGCCGAACATCCCGAGATGAGCGTCGAGCTGCTGCTGGTGGATCGGGTGCTCGATCTCCTCGACGAGAGCATCGACCTGGCGCTGCGCATCGGCGCGCTGCCGGATTCGGGGCTGGTGGCGGTGCCGGTGGGCAGCACCCGCCGGGTGACCTGCGCGAGCCCGGGCTACATTGCCCGCCACGGCCGGCCGATGCACCCGGCGGAGCTCGCCGGCCACGCGGTGATCCGCCTCACCGGGCTGGGAGACGGGCACGAATGGCATTTCGAGCGGGTCGGCGAGCGGGGCAGCGAGCACGTGCGGGTGCCGGTGCGCAGCAGCTTCGCTACCAATCAGGTGGACGTGGGGCTGGATGCCTGCCGCAAGGGCGTGGGCTGCGGGCGTTTCCTGGCCTATCAGGTGCGCGCGTCGGAGGCCGCCGGCGAGCTGGAGCGGCTGCTCGACGACTGGGCACCGCCGGCGGTGCCGGTGAGTCTGCTGTATCCCCACGGGCGGCTGCTGCCGTCCCGGGTGCGGGCCTTCCTCGACTGGGCCGCGCCGCGCCTGCGCGAACGCCTGGCCGGCTGATCGAGCGCGTCGCGGCGGCGGCGCGAATCCCCCATTGTCGTAAACGCGACACGCCTCCGACAGTCGTCCGAAGGCTGACATCCCTATCAAAAACAACGGTTTGCCGGTTTGGCGGGACGTGGCACGTCCCTTGCAAAGAGGAGGCATAGCCCCCCAAATCGGAGAACCGAAATGATCAATCTCACCCCCGCTGCCGTCAAAGCCGTCCAACGTTTCATCCGCGGCTCCGAAACCCCCGTTGCCGGTCTGCGCCTGGTTGTTTCGGGCGGCGGCTGCTCCGGCCTTCAGTACGGCATGAAGCTCGAGGCCGAGAAGGCTGAGGACGACTGGGAACTGGAAATCGACGGCGTGAAGCTGCTGGTGGACCCGATGACCATGCCGATGATCGACAACGTCACCGTGGATTTCGTCGATACGCTCACCCACACCGGTTTCAAGTTCGACAACCCCAACGCCAGCGCCAAGTGCGCCTGCGGTTCTTCGTTCTCGGTTTAAGGAGCTGCCGCCATGTGGGAATACTCAGACAAGGTCCGCGAGCACTTCTTCAACCCGCGCAACTCCGGCCCGCTGGAAGAAGCCAACGGCATCGGCGACGTGGGCTCCATCCAGTGCGGCGATGCGCTGCGCCTGATGCTCAAGGTCGAGCCCGAGACCGAGATCATCCAGGACGCGCACTTCCAGACCTTCGGCTGCGGCTCGGCGATCGCCTCGTCGTCGGCCCTCACCGAGATGATCAAGGGCATGACCCTGGATGAAGCCCTCAAGGTTTCCAACCAGGACATCGCCGACTTCCTCGACGGCCTGCCCCCCGAGAAGATGCACTGCTCGGTGATGGGCCGTGAAGCCCTGCAGGCCGCCATCGCCAACTACCGTGGCGAGGAGTGGAGCGACGACCACGAGGAAGGTGCGCTGATCTGCAAGTGCTTTGCCGTGGACGCGGTGATGATCGAAGACGTGGTGAAGGCCAACAACCTCAACACCGTCGAGGAAGTCACCTTCTACACCAAGGCCGGTGGTGGCTGCGCCGCCTGCCACGAAGGCATCGAGGAGATCCTCGCCAAGGTGATGGCCGAGCGCGCCGGCCCCGGCGAAGTGTCGCCCCCGCCCGCCTGCCCGGCCACCCCGGAAGCGCCGAAGCCGCCTTCCACCAAGCTCACCCTGGTGCAGAAGATCAAGAAGATCGAGGAAGTCCTCGAAGCCGTCCGCCCGATGCTCCAGCGCGACCACGGTGACGTGGAACTGGCCGACGTGCAGGGCAAGAAGATCTACGTGCATCTGAAGGGTGCCTGCTCCGGCTGCATGATGGAAGCGGCCACCCTGGGCGGCATCCAGCAAAAGATGATCGAGGCGCTGGGCGAGCTGGTGCAGGTTCTGCCCTCGTCCCACATGCCGGTTGAGGCGTAATCCCCCGATACGCCAGCACCCGCGATCCGGTCGGTGGCCGGATCGCCGCGACACCCTAACAGAACATAGAGAGGCCCGTGCCATGAAACCCGTCTATCTCGACAACAACGCCACGACGCGGGTCGATCCTGCGGTGGTGGAGGCCATGCTCCCGTTCTTCACCGAGCATTTCGGCAACGCCTCGTCCATCCACGCCTTCGGCAGCGAAGTGGGCAAGGCCCTCAAGAAGGCGCGCAGTCAGGTGCAGGCGCTGCTGGGCGCCGAGCACGACTCGGAGATCATCTTCACCTCCTGCGGCACCGAATCCGATTCCACCGCCATCCTCTCGGCCCTCAAGGCCCAGCCGGAGCGCAACACGGTCATCACCACCGTCGTCGAGCACCCGGCCATCCTGACCCTGTGCGAATGGCTCGAGAAGGAGGGCTACATCGTCCACAAGCTCAAGGTGGATAAAAAGGGCCGCCTCGACATCGACGAATACAAGTCGCTGCTGAATGACCGCGTGGCCGTGGTGTCGGTGATGTGGGCCAACAACGAGACGGGCACGATCTTCCCGGTGGAAGAGATGGCCGAGCTGGCGGCGGCCAAGGGCATCATGTTCCACACCGACGCCGTGCAGGCCGTGGGCAAGATCCCCATCGACCTGAAGAACACCAAGATCGACATGTTGTCGCTCTCCGGCCACAAGCTCCACGCGCCCAAGGGCATCGGCGTGCTCTACCTGCGCCGCGGCTGCCGCTTCCGTCCGCTGCTGCGCGGCGGCCACCAGGAGCGCGGCCGTCGCGCCGGCACCGAGAACTCGGCGTCCATCGTCGGCCTCGGCATGGCCTGCGAGCTGGCGATGAAGCACATGGAAACCGAGAACACCACCGTGCGTGCCCTGCGGGACAAGCTGGAAAAAGGCATCCTCAGCCAGATCACCCACTGCTTCCCCACCGGCGACGTGGCCAACCGGCTGCCCAACACCAGCAACATCGCGTTCGAATACATCGAGGGCGAGGCCATTCTGTTGCTGCTCAACAAGCTGGGCATCGCCGCCAGCTCGGGTTCGGCCTGCACCTCGGGCTCGCTGGAACCTTCCCACGTGATGCGGGCGATGGGCATCCCCTACACCGCCGCCCACGGCACCATCCGCTTCTCCCTGTCGGTGTACAACACCGAAGAGGAAGTGGACCGCGTCATCGCCGCCGTCCCGCCGATCATCGAACAACTGCGCAAGCTCTCGCCCTACTGGGGCGACAAGGGCCCCTCCGCCAACCCGGAAGCCAGCTTCGCCCCGACCTACGCGTAGGCCGGCATCGAACGTAACTCCTCAAGCAGTAACCAAGGCTTGGCCCCGGAAGCAATTCCGGGGCTCTTTTTTTGGGGGGCGCGACGGGCGGACGGCCAATCGCAGGCGGAAGGGCAGGGGAAGGGGGGGTAGGAGCGCGCAGTCGATACGCGTCTGCGTAACAGCGTGCCGACCGCGGTCAGCTTATCGCTGGACGGGCGTCTCGGGGCCGGTGGCTACCGGCCGGGCCGGATCTGCGCACCACTCGCTCCATGAGCCCGCGTAGAGCCGTGCGCCGGAGAGGCCCGCGGTCTCCATCGCCAGCAGGTTGTGACAGGCCGTGACGCCGGAACCGCACTGCAGCACCACGTTGTGCGCGTCGCCGCCGTTGATGAGCTTGCCGAACTCTTCCTGGAGCTGGGCGCCCGACTTGAAGCAGCCGCTGGCGTCCAGGTTGTCCTTGAAGAAACGGTTGATCGCACCGGGAATGTGGCCGCCCACGGGGTCGAGGGTCTCGTTCTCGCCGCGGAAGCGGTCGGGCGCCCGGGCGTCGATCAGCAGCATGGCCGGATCGTGCAGGTGGCTCAGCACGAAGTCGGCATCAACCCGCAGCTGCTTCTGTACCCTCGGCGTGAAGGCCGCGGCGGTGGCCTGCGGCACGTGTGTGACGACCGGGTGGCCGGCAGCTGTCCATGCCTGGATGCCGCCGTTTAGCACCGCAACGCGATCATGTCCCAGCCAGCGCAGCAGCCACCACAGGCGCGACGCGAACATGCCGCCGGCGTCGTCGTAGGCGACGACCTGGGTGTTCGGGCCGACGCCGAGGCTGCCGAGCTTGTCGGCCAGAAGCTGCGGATCGGGCAACGGATGGCGGCCGTTGAGGCCGGAGCAGGGGCCGGAGAGGTCTTCTTCGAGATCGAGGAAGAACGCGCCGGGCAGGTGCCCCGCCCCGTAGGCGTCCCGGCCGGCGGCCGGATTGGCGAGGTTGAAGCGGCAGTCGAAGAAGCGCCACGCGGGCGTGGCCAGGGTGGCGGCCTCCTGGACGCTGACGAGCTGGGTGAAGGGCTGCGGCACGACCGGCGTCCTCAGGCGACCGGCGATTCGATGCCGCTGAGCCAGGCTTCGGCGTCATCGACGTCTTCGAAGACGCGCACGTCGGCGTCCACGAAGATCTTCGACAGCCAGGCGCTCCAGGCGACCCACTGGTCGTCGGTGAGGATGGCGATGCGCGCGAAGTCGTGGGCGTGGGCCCGGGCGAAGCGGATTTCCTCGAGGGCCATGTCGATGGTGAAGCCGCTCATTTCCCGCAGGTCGAAGAACAGGCTGACCGGCCCTTCAAACCTGACCTTGTAATTGACGACTTCTTCGAACTCCTTGTAGTCGGCGAGGGTGAATTCGCCGAAGACGGTGAGATTGACCCGGCTTTCCTTCTGGTCGGTGGTGATCATTTCCTGGGTCCTCTTGGGGGTGAAGGGATGCCAGCAGTGTAGCCCTGCACGCCCCGCGCTTCAATCGGACTCAAGCGCTGGCGCGGGTCGGCGCGAGACGACGGAGATCAGCACGCCGCTGGCGATGATGGTGGCGATGCCCAGCAGCGAGGCCCAGGGCAGGCGCTCGTCCCACAGGGCGACGCCGAACAGGCTCGAGAAGATCACCGTGCTGTAAGACAGGTTGGCCGACACGACCGTCTTGCCGTAGCGGTAGGCGCGGGTCATGGCGAGCTGGGCGAAGCCCCCGAAGCCGCCCACGCCCAGGACGATCGCCAGGGTGCGGGCGTCCATCGGATGCAGGCCGCCGGACAGCATCGCCCAGCCGAGCCCGAACAGGCTGGTGACGAAGGAGAACCACAACACGGTGCGGGCTTCCGGTTCGCCGACGCGGCCGAGTTCGCGCACGTTGATGTAGGCGATGCTCGCCAGCATGCCGCCCGTCATGCCCACCAGCGCGCCGAACCATTGGTCTGGCTGCAAGGTGGGCTTGAGGAGCATCACCACGCCGGCAAAGCCCAGGGCGATGGCGGCGAAGGCGCCGCGTCCGGGGCGCTCGCCGAACCACAAAATCAGCAGCAGGGCGACGAACAGCGGGGAGGTGTAGCTGAGGGTGACGGCGGTCGCCAGCGGCAGTACGCCGAGGGCAAAGAAGTAGCACATCAGCGAGATGGTGCCGGAGAACCCACGGGACAGCTGCATGCGCCAGTGGGGCGTGCGCCACGGGATGCCCTGCCAGCGGATCAGCGCCAGCATCATCACGAAGCCGACAAAGCCCCGGTAGAACACCAGTTCGCCGGTGGCAAGATGCGCCGAGCCGAGCTTGACGCAGACGCCCATGCAGGCGAACAGCAGGCTGGCGGCGATCATCCAGAGGGATTGCATGGCGGGGGCCGAGGACGAAAGCGCCCGATTCTACCGGAGGCCCGCACCGGTCCCGGAAAACCACGTGAAAAACCCCCGGGGGCTTGCGCCCGCGGGGGTCGATCGACCAAGCGTGCCGGTGAGGGTTACCGGCGATCGAAGCTTAGTGGAACTGCTCTTCTTCGGTGGAGCCGGTGAGGGCCTTGACGGAGGAGGAGCCGCCCTGGATGACGGTGGTCACGTCGTCGAAGTAGCCGGTGCCGACTTCTTGCTGGTGCGAGACGAAGGTGTAGCCTTGTTCGCGAGCGGCGAATTCCGGTTCCTGAACCATTTCAACGTAGTGCTTCATGCCTTCGCCGCCGGCGTAGGCCTTGGCGAACTTGAAGGTGTTGTACCAGTTGACGTGGATGCCAGCCAGGGTGATGAACTGGTACTTGTAGCCCAGCGCCGACAGTTCTTCCTGGAAGGAAGCGATCTGCGAGTCGTTGAGGTTCTTCTTCCAGTTGAAGGACGGCGAGCAGTTGTAGGACAGCAGCTTGCCCG
>NZ_CALAYQ010000128.1:0-12687 GCF_937894855.1 uncultured Zoogloea sp. | reverse complement strand
TCGCTGGTGTATGTGTCGGCGCTGGCCGATTTCTTCGGCGCGGCCTACAAGGTGGGCGACCGGGACGGCCGGCTGGTGGAGCTGCTGCTCTTTGCGGGCGCGGTGTATTTCGTGTTGTGCTTCTCCCTGTCGCAGGTGGTGCGGCGGCTGCAGAAGCGGATGGCGACGGTTTAGGACTCAATCCAGATGATCACGATCGACAAGGTTTCCAAGCACTACGGCAGCTTCCAGGTGCTCACCGACTGCAGCACCCGGGTCGCCAAGGGCGAGGTGGTGGTGGTCTGCGGGCCGTCCGGCTCGGGCAAATCCACCCTCATCAAGTGCGTCAATGGCCTCGAACCCTTCCAGTCCGGCACCATCCACGTGGACGGCATCTCGGTGGGCGACCCGAAAACCAACCTGCCCAAGCTGCGCAGCCGGGTGGGCATGGTCTTCCAGCACTTCGAGCTGTTCCCCCACATGAGCATCACCGAGAACCTCACCATCGCCCAGGAGAAGGTGCTCGGCCGCAGCAAGGAAGAAGCCCGCGCCAAGGGCGTGGGGCTGCTCGACCGGGTCGGCCTCAAGGCCCACGCCGACAAGTTCCCCGGCCAGCTCTCGGGTGGCCAGCAGCAGCGCGTGGCAATCGCCCGCGCCCTGTCGATGGACCCGATCTGCATGCTCTTCGACGAGCCCACTTCGGCCCTCGACCCGGAGATGATCAACGAGGTGCTCGACGTGATGGTCGAGCTCGCCCAGGAAGGCATGACCATGATGTGCGTGACCCACGAGATGGGCTTTGCGCGCAAGGTGGCCAACCGGGTGATCTTCATGGACCGCGGCCGCATCGTCGAGGACGACACCAAGGAAGCCTTCTTCGCCAACCCGCGCTCCGAGCGCGCCCAGCAGTTCCTGGCGAAGATCCTGCAACACTGACCCAAGGGGCGCGCGTACCCCTCGAAGGTCCGGCCATGCCCCTCAGCGGTGCACCGTCGAACCTCCAGGCTGCACCCACGGACCTCGGACATCCGAGGTCGGACCGCTGAGGTGCAGGCGCGCATCTTTTTTGGGCACGCCTGCACCCTGGAGGTCCGATGCCGGACCTCAGACCTGCACACATGCAGCTCAGACCCGCAAGGTCGGACCTCCAAGGTCCACGCTTGCACCTTTTAGGTGCAGCATCGGACCTCAGACCTGCAAACGCCGACCTCAAAGGTCCACTCGTCCCCCTGAGGTCCAGACACGCAGGTCCGGGCTTCAAACCCGCCGCATCCAGTGGCATGCTCGGCGCCATCCCCCGCACCCCTGCCCCACGACCATGATCCATCTCATCGCCACCGGCGGCACCATCGCCGGCGAAGCTGATCCGGAATCCGGCGGCGCCCGCTACCGGGCCGGCGTGCGCCCCGTGGGCGCGCTGCTGGCCGCGGTGCCGGGCCTCGACGCCTTCGATCTCTCCGCCGAGCAGGTGCTCGCCCTCGACAGCAAGGACATGACGCCCGAGGGCTGGCTGACGATCCTCGCCGCGGTGCGCCGCGCGCTGGGTGATCCGGCAACGGATGGGGTGGTGATCCTCCACGGCACCGATACGCTCGAAGAAACCGCGTATTTCCTGCAGCTCACCGTGCCCGGCGGCAAGCCGGTAGTGCTCACCGGCGCCATGCGCCCGGCAGACCACCCCCAGGCCGACGGCCCGGCCAACCTGCTCGCCGCGGTGCGCCTCGCCGCCCGCCCGGATGCGCGGGACAAGGGCGTGCTGGTGGTGATGAACGCCATCATCCACACCGCCCGCCACCTGCAGAAAGCCCGCACCAGCGGGCTGGATGCCTTCGAATCGTCCGCCGACTGGACCACCGCCCGCCCGGACGGCCGCTTTGCCGATCTCGCTGCCGACGCCCTGCCGCGGGTGGACATCCTGCCCGGCTACGCCGGCGCGCCGGCCGGGCTGATCGACGCCTGCGTGGCCGAGGGCGCAAGGGGGCTGGTGCTGGCCCTCACCGGCCACGGCAGCGTGCCGTCGGCATGGTTGCCGGCGCTACGCCGGGCCAGGGAGAAAGGGGTGGTGATCGTCCGGGCCAGCCGCTGCGCCGGGCCGGTGATCCGCAACGCCAACGCCGCCGACGACGACGACGCCGAAGGCTGGCTCACCGCCGGCAGCCTGCCGCCACCCAAGGCCCGCATCGCGCTGATGTTGGCCTTAACCACTGACGAGCCCCAGTGGAAATTGACATTAGGCCAAAGCTCAATGTGAAGAGGCATGCCTCAGGCTCTGCATATCCACCATCAATAAACAATTAGAGCCCTCTTCACCGACAAACTAGATCATTCACCCCATAGCTCTTCTTTATATCGCTATTCTTTGGATTACCACAATACACCGCTCTGGCTCGAGCAACGCCAGGATCTGAGTCCTTGATCTCACAGCTACCACCGCGCGCCCGACAATCAAGCACATAGCGAGGCAAGGCGACCGCAAAGCCCGTTTCGGAGTGCTGAAAGTTTCCGGCAGATACTGGATTCAGCCTGAATTTGACGTAATCATTATCTCGTGAGAAATCAGCAAGCCAATTCGTAGCAACCCGAAGCTCGTCATCGCGCTCAACAATATCGATCACAAGCCCTCCTAGCATTCTAGGCGTCAAGGTCGTCTCCAGGGTTATAGGGGATGCATCAAAAACGACTGCTGACGTACAGGGATAGGCCTCCGCCAGATGACGCGCCAAAGCGCCACCCAGCGAATGCCCAGTGGCAAAGACATAAGGACGCTTCTGCCCTTTTCCCTTCGACACAACGATTTTCTGAAATTCCTTGCGCAAGGTTTCGAACTGGGTCTCCTGAGAAAAAAGACTCGCAATCCAGGGAATATTCCCGTAGATCCAGTCATCTGCCCCTTCATTCGTCCCTCTGATGGCTAACATCATTGCGGAGGCAGGTAGCTCAGCATCCTCCTCCTTGTAATATACGTCGAAGGACAAGCCATTTTCGAAATGCAAACGCTGCAACAGCTGCCAACGCGGATCGTAGTCCTTAACTAGGAAACCACGCTTAGAGCCCCGCGGAATATTCTCTGCGAGCACTCCGTCATCCAGCACTTCTGCATACGCATTCTCGCTCGCCACCGCAAACAGCGCAAACTCGTTCGCAACTTTGTTTGAACTATAATCGTCACGCCCAACGTGGGAATTAAGGATTTTGCGGTCAAGCCACTCAATACCTGCCGCATCGCACGTACCGGGGATGACATCTAAACGGCTCAAGCCTCTATCAGACATCGAGACACTCTTACACCCCGAGAAAATCAGGCAAGAAGCGAGCAAGAGTACGATCTTTAACGCCTTCATATCATCCTCTCTTTCCAGAAAATTCACCTCGTAAAACGACCGAAAAACATAGCATCACAAAGCATACCGATGCATTCCATACCGATACGCTGTCCTTCGACCAAAACACCAAAACCGCGCCCTATCGACAGGAGGCAATCCGCTGGGCAACCTCCCGACTTGCCATGGCAGACCAGGTATTGATGAGATAAGCACACACTGCATTTCCATGAGCACCAGAACAGGCAAAATTGAGCGGCAATGTCCCGGCCTTTGCCTTTTCGATTGAACCGCTACCAGCGTCGGTCTGACCGGCCGTCACGGCAGCCTCTCTGGCTACCTTGTCTTGGGCAAACGCCTGCTGTCGAGCAGCATCGGCAGCACGTGACGCGTCATAACCTTGCTCCTTCGCAGATGCCCAGATCGTGGGAATGGACATGCCAACGATCTCCCTCCGGATTGACGCCAACTCCGGTGCAGAGAACGCCGGAATGCGGCGCCCTATTTCAGCAAGACTACCTGCACAGGAAGCAACGGCCGGCCCGGTAAAAGGCGATGCCACAGGTGACGCCATCCCTTCGTCCTTATCCGTGGCAGTCATGCGTACAGCCGGCTTTCCGGGAAAGTGTGCAGGTTGGGGAAGACTAACAAGCCCTCCATCGGGCTGAACGATACTCGCATCAGCTAGACGGAAGAACTGATCGTCCAGAACCTGCAACTTCCCACGCAACGTTGCTGTCCGGGCATCACCGAACTTACGAGCCACTTCCGGTGCAACAGGGATACTTAGCGAAGCTCCCCGCCAACGCGCCTGGAACCGCCCTTGATCGGCATCATACTCACCCAACTCAACGCGCATTTCATAGGGCATTCTTAATCCAGCCACTCGCTTTCGGAATGCCTCGGCGGATTCAAACCGATCCTTTCGAGACTGAGCCAAGAGTTGGTTAAGACCAGAATTGACGAGAGAAGCCACACGCCACAGGCGATACTCCTGGCGCCGGCCGTCGCCGAGCCCATAGAATACTCTCCCAAGAACCCACCCCCCTTTTGGCAATGCGGAGCCGTAAATAGACTCATTATCGGAAACCGTCAGATCCAATATCCGCTCGCCAGAAACAAGAGAATAAGCCTCAAGTCTCTTATACTCATCAGTATCAGCGCGCAGCAGCACTTCAACCCCATCAAGATACCAATCAAACCACCTCCCCCGAGAGACCGAAAAGCTCTTTACGATTTGATTTCCTCCGGGCTCAACAACGTCCACCTTACCAGCATCTCCGTCATCTAGGATCAGAGCGCTCTTGAACCTTGTCAGCCTAGCGGAGGGACTTCCCATCGAGGAAAACTGGCAACTTGACAAAGAAAATCGCCCCGCAGGATATGCACTGTAAAATATATCACTATCAAATTGAAAAAAGGCTGAATAATCGCCATGCCCTATGAGGCACAGCAACCTCCCATCATTAAGCGCCCAAAGATAGGCCGCCTTATCACCGCTGTATGAGTACGATATAGCATAAGGCACATCAAGAAAAAAACGCCACGCCATCCCTACATTGCCCTTAAATTGACTTACGTTCCGCCCATCTACGTAGTATGAAAAACGTCCACTTCCTTCAGTCAACAGTTCAAGGCTTGCATCTTTCCGAACTCGGCTTGAATGGATACGCTGCGAGGAGCCAAAGTCAACACTTGTCTCTTTTCCAGAAACCACATCATAAACCGAGACCTGTGACCATCCACCCTCAGCACTCGGTTCGCCACTAAAGAGAATCAGCTTCATGCCTGGTGAAGCACGCCCTCCAGCAAAATAACCTTTCATACCCGTCCAACTCTTCAGAGACCGCCCGTTGGAATCGAAGAGTTCAAGACTATCAGGCCCTTCTTTACTCAATAGCAAGTAGTCCCCTCGCCACTGGACAGTGGAGGATAAGGTTTTCTGCGGATTGGCCATGGGGAATACTATCCTCTGGCCTGACATTAGATCCTCGACCACCAACTGACCCTCTCTGTCGACGTAGGCCACGCGACGCTCATCATCCGAAAAGGTCATGCCTGCACGAGGAGATATCTCGATGGCGCGATCCGGAGGCGGCGCCTCCGAGCGGGTGAGCAGGTCGCGATGCAGGGGCAGGTAGTCCCTATAGGCATCCGGTGGGCTAGTCGCAACCGCCTCCGCCCTTTCATTGCGACGCTTCTGCTCGATGGCCTCAGCCCGCTTTCGTGCCTCCTCTTCCGCCACGGCCTGCTGTCGCGCACTCTCTTGCTGAATTTCCCGCTCAAGATTCTGCTGCTTGATCCGCTCCTGCTCAAGCTGATTGTTCTGGATCCGCTGAAGCTCCCGAAAAACGGGGGTGTAGTCAGCCGCCTGCGCCGGCATTAGTACAGCCCAAACACCAACGGCAAGACCGCCGCTAGCACGACAGACAGATTGGAAGGCTCGAGGGCGGAAATCGGCGAGCATGTTGGGGCTCCTATCACACGAGATTGTCTAGGTGGTTGCCTTCAACATAACCGCCATCTAGGATGAAAACATCATCCATATGGATGAAAGCATTGTGCGCTGGCTCTCTTACCACGAAATCAACTGCCTTAAACCCATGGACCTCAACGCCTACGATGTCGTCGTCAGGACCATCTACGAAGCTCCCCAAGCGCCTGCGGCCTGGGTCTCCGTCTTCAAGACGCTACGCGCATGGCTGCACATGGACGCCTGGGTTCTTCTGCGCTACCACGTCTCCGCGTCCAACATGCCCCCAGACATTGTGTCCTTGGGAGGGGAGCGGATTTCGGCACAGGCACCGGTGCGCTACACCGAGTATTACGCTGGACTCGACACCCGCGCCACACTGACCCGGAGCGCCCCGACGGGTGAAGTGGTCAATTGTCAGCAGCATTTCGACGAACACTACGTAGCCCGCAGCGAGTTCTACCAGGACTTCCTAATCCCTGAGGGACTCCGCTACGCAATAGGCTCTTGCGTACTACGATCAGCAACAAGCGAATACGTTATCGGCATGCAGCGAGGTGGCGACCACCCCGGCTTTTCGAGAAACGAGGAAGCTCTCGTACGCCGGCTCGTGCCACACCTTGGAAGGGCATTCCAACTGAGCGAGGAGCTCGAAGGCCATCGCCGCCGAGCGGCCATCCAGTCCGCTGCCCTCGATACATCCGGAAACGGACTCATCGCGGTAGACATCCATGGGAATATTCTGTTTGCCGATCGTCACGGCGAGCGTCTTCTCAGGCAAGGCAAACATTTGCAAAGCCGGCGGGGCATGCTCGTGCTATCAGCCCCCATATTTCAGCAGCGCTTTATGCGCCTCCTGGCGCGATGCGCATGCACAGGCGAACCAGGCAGCCTGCAGTTACCGGACGCTGGAAACGGGACTCCCCGTTACAGTCTGACGCTGTTTATGCCCAAACCGGTAGATGATCTCGGCTCTGGAGGCTCTTTGCGATCACTGATGTGCTTGTTTACGCCGCTAACCAACCGGCGCTTGGTTACGATGAAACAGCTCATTGAGTTGTTTGGACTGACCCCTGCGGAAGCACGCGTAGCCAAGGCCCTGGCAACCGGAACAACCCTTGAAGATTATGCTGCGGCAGAGAACCTCAAGTTGCCGACGGTTAAGACCCAGCTACGGGAGGTTTTTGCTAAGACAAATACGCGCCGACAGGCAGCCTTAGTAGGCCTACTTAACAGCATCCCGGCTATTCGTAGTTGAGCGCCTCGTGCCAGAGTGCCCCCCACCGGGTTGTGCCACTCTAGACTTAACCGCGCCTCAGACTCCTTTCACCTTGCGGGTAAACGCCTCGCGGGCTTCCTCGAGGATCTGCACAAGCTCTTCGCGGGCCTCCTTCGACGACTGGATGAGCTTGCCCTCGTCGTGGTCGATGGCCTGCTGGCGCGCCAGCACCTCGGCGTCGTGGCGGGCAAAGCGACTCACCATCTGATCCACCAGCGCCGGCGGCTCGTGGAGGAGTTCCAGCGTCCACCGGGCCATCTCGAGGCTCGACGGCAGGGCCTCGCGGATCTGCCGCTCGATCCCCATGTCCATCAGCCGGCTGGCGTGGAAGCGGTTGCGGGCCCGGGCCACGATCTGCACATGGGGGAAATGCTTCTTCACCAGCTCGGCGGTGCGCAGGGACGCCTCCACGTCGTCGATGGCCAGCACGAAGACCTTGGCCTCACCCACCTGGGCGGCATGGAGCAGATCGAGATGGGCCGCGTCGCCGTAGAACACCTTGAAGCCGAACTTGCGCACGGTCTCCACCTGCCCGGCGTCGGCATCCAGCGCGGTGAAGCCGATACCTCGCGCCAGCAGCAGCCGGCCCACCACCTGGCCGACCCGGCCGAAACCGGCGATCACCACGTCGCTCGCCTCGGAAGGCATCTGGTCGTAAGCCTTGGGCGGCCGCCGGCCCGCCTCGCGCCGGGCCAGCCAGTCGCCAAACATCAGCAGCAGCGGCGACACCGCCATCGACAGGGCCACCACCAAAGTCAGCTTGTCGGCCTGCACCTCGCCCAGCACCTTGAACGACTGGGCCGCATCAAACAGCACGAAGGCAAACTCGCCGCCCTGGGCCAGCGCCAGCGCCAGCATCCGCGAACCCAGCTTGGGCCCACCCACCAGCCGGCGCAGGCCGTACAGCACCAGAATCTTGATCATCACCAGCCCGGCGGTGAGGCCGATGATCTGCCACGGAAACTTCACCAGCAGGGTGAGGTTGGTGGACATCCCCACCGCCATGAAGAACAGCCCCAGCAGCAAGCCCTGGAAGGGCGCGATGGACGCCTCCAGCTCGTGGCGGAACTCCGAATCGGCCAGCAGCACGCCGGCGATGAACGCGCCCAGCGACATGGACAGCCCGCCCGCCTGCATCAGCAGCGCCAGCCCCAGCACGGTCACCAGCGCCGCGGCGGTGAACATCTCCCGGCTATTGACCCGCGCCACATGGCGGAACAGCAGATCGAGGAGCGGCCGCCCCACCACCACCACCGCCACCAGCAGCCCCAGGCCCACCGCCGGATGGGTGAGCGCGGTGGGCTTGCCGGTGCCGAAGAGCGGGATCAGCGCCAGCAGCGGAATCACCGACAGATCCTGGAACAGCAGGATCGCAAAGGCCTCCCGCCCGTAACGGGTGGATAGTTCGCGCCGCTCGGCGAGGGTGGGCAGCACGAAAGCCGTGGACGACAGGGCCAGGATGATCCCCACCAGCGCCGCCGCCGACAGCGACAAACCCGTGTACCGGCCCGCCGCCGCCAATGCCGCCGCCACCCCGAAGAGCTGCATCGCCCCCAGCCCGAACACCGACTTGCGCAGCGCCCACAGCCGCGACGGCTTGAGCTCCAGCCCGATCACGAAGAGCAGCAGCACCACGCCCAGCTCGGCGGTGTGGAGCAGGTTGTCCGGATCGCGCACGAGCTTCACGCCGTAGGGGCCGATCAGCATGCCCACCGCCAGGTAGCCCAGCACCGTGCCCAGCCCGGCGCGCTTGAAAAGTGGCACGAAAAGCACGGAAGCCAGCAACAGGGCGGCGAAGGTCGTCAGGGATTGCATGATGGAAAAACGGAGGGCGGCGTGGAGCGTTCAAGTCTCTCACAAAGCGCCGCGGCAATTCGAAATGGAAGGATCCGGAAACAATCGGGCCGCCGGCTGCCAACTCCGTCACGCAAATCCGGCCCGCCCCGCCCGGGGCCGTGTCGCCCGGTTTTACACCGCCCATCTGGCCGCTTACGCCGAGCGAATCGACAAACGTCAAAAACGAAACAAAAACGACGACTTACCGAAAAACTCTAAATTCGGCACGGGTTATGCGTAAATTTTGGTGTCTTGTTTGGTTTTTCCCGAATTCCCACGGAGCATCCAGGAGGAAAAAATGAAAATCAGCAAAAACAAGGCCCTGGCAGCAGCCGCGATCGTTTCAGCATTTCTGTCACCCCTTGCCAGCGCCACGCCCCTCGCCGTTTACGCCGGCCCTGCCATCGACAAGAGCTCACCGGCCTGCGCCACTTTTGGCGACATGCTCAGCTGCTCGGCCCCGATGCTCAACTACATCGCCGGCCTCGCCCAGGGCACCGGCACCGACAGCGGCGGCTACCTGCTCGCCACGCCCCAGGGCCTGCTCAAGGAGACCGTGGTCGTCCAGGCCGGCGGCGCGGCGCCCCTCGACAACAGCGACACCAGCCCGACCAATCCGCCCACCGCCGACGGCAGCCGGGTGGAGAACGGTTTCAAGACCAACCGCGGCGGCGACAACTTCCTCGCCACCGGACGCGCCACCGGCACCACGATGGAAGCCGGCAACATGAGCGATCCGGCCAACAACCAGCTCGCCGCCGGCGCCGACAACATCGGCACCTGGGACGTGAACGCCGTGTGGCTGCGCGATGCGCTCACCATCGGCGGCGTGCGCCACGAGCTGATGCTGGGCTTCGACTACAACCAGCCCCAGAGCGCCACGACCTCGGTGGATTACTGGGGGCTGATCACCGTCCGCGACACCGACGGCGCCCTGCCCGACATCCACTACGAAGTCGGGCGCGACACCGGCATGCCGTACGGGGCCTTCACCAGCACCAAGCAGTTTTACGATGCGCCGGCCTCGACCGATTTCGCGACCGTCTACGGCACGATCTGCATCTACGAGCACACCACCCTGCGCAACCCGGGCGGCAGCTGCCCGTCCGCCACCGGCTCGACCGGCGCCCTGATCGAGAGCATCGACAACTCCCAGGGCACCGAGAACGCCGAATTCCTGGCCTTCCTGCCCGAGCTCAACGCGAGCCTGGAGAGCTACATCGGCGCCGGTTACGACACCATCTCGGTGCGCCTGCTGTTCGGCTGCTTCGGCGGCACGACGAAAGGCAATGGCGCCGGCTACCTGAGCGACGGTGGCGAGACCACCAACTGCGACAGCGGCGGCTTCGGCGACGTCTTCATCCTCGCCGGCAGCGCGATGTACGAAACACCCGAACCTGCCACCCTCACCCTCGCCGCCCTCGGCCTGATCGGCGCCGTCGTCCTCCGCCTCCGGCGCCGTTGAGGCTCTCGACGCCCAGGCTCACAGCCCCGGGTCTTCGCCGCCCCCCGCCAGCGCCGCGTCCACCACGTGGCGCGACAGGTGGGGGGCGAACAGTTCGATGAAGGCGTACACGTAACCGCGCAGCCACGCGTTGCGGCGCACGCCGATGCGGGTCGTGCTCGACTCGAAGAGATGCGCGGCGTCGAGCATGCCCAGATCCTTGTCCACCGCAGCGTCGTAAGCCATCCTGGCCAGGATGCCGATCCCCAGCCCCATGCCCACGTAAGTCTTGATGATGTCCGAGTCGATGGCGGTGAGCACCACATTGGGCTTCAGGCCCCGGCCGATGAAGGCCTTGTTGATCTGGTTGCGACCGGTAAAGGCAAAGTCGTAGGTGATGATCGGATAGCGGGCGATACCCTCGAGCGTGAGCGGCTGGGTGCTCAGAATGGGATGGCGCACCGGCGCGATCACGCAGCGGTTCCACTGGTAGCAGGGCAGCATCACCAGTTCGTGCTCCTCGGCGATGGCCTCGGTGGCGATGGCGATGTCTGCCTCGCCCGAAAGCACGTATTCGCACACCTGGCGCGGGTTGCCCTGATGCAGCGACAAGCGCACGTTGGGGTAGCGCGTCATGAAGGCCCGGATCACCGGCGGCAGCGCGTAGCGGGCCTGGGTGTGGGTGGTGGCGATCGACAGACTGCCGCTCGCCTCGTTGCTGAACTCGGCCCCCACCTGACGCAGGTTGTCGACATCGAGCAGCATCCGCTCGGCGATGGCCAGCACCTGCTGCCCCGGTTCGGTAACCGCCACCAGGCGCTTGCCGTGGCGCACGAAGATCTCGATGCCCAACTCGTCCTCAAGCTGACGGATCTGCTTCGACACCCCCGGCTGGGACGTAAATAGCGCCTCGGCCGCCTCCGACACGTTGAGGCGATGGCGGACCACCTCGAAAACGTAGCGCAATTGCTGGATGTTCATACCTGCTCCCGCCGCCGCTGCGCGGCCTATATAACTTTTTGTTCTTATAGTTTAACTCAAACCGACTTCTACCCTCTAACCGCTCCGTTTACGATGCACCGCACAAGACATTGGGGCTCATCATGGACATCGCTTACACCATTGCAGGTTTCTCCGTCGGCGCCATCGTCGGCCTTACGGGCGTGGGCGGTGGTTCGCTGATGACGCCGCTGCTGGTGTTGCTGTTCGGCGTGCCGGCCTCGGTCGCGGTGGGCACCGACCTGCTCTACGCCGCCATCACCAAGGCCGGAGGCACCCTCGCCCACGGCCTCAAGGGCACGGTGGACTGGAGCGTCACCCGGCGCCTCGCCACCGGCAGCATCCCAGCCTCGGCGATCACCCTGCTGGTGGTCGGCAACTTCTTTCCCGGTGGCATCGGCGGCGCGATCGGCCTGATCAAGGTCGCCCTGGGCATCGCCCTGCTGCTCACCGCGGTGGCCATCATCTTCCGCAAGAAGATCCAGGATTTCGCCCTGAAGCATTCCGAAGGCCGCGAGAACCCGCGCCGCACCGCCATCCTCACCATCGCCACCGGCGCCGTGCTGGGCGTGCTGGTGTCGATCTCGTCGGTGGGCGCCGGCGCTCTGGGGGTGAGCGCGCTGTTCTTCCTGTATCCTCGCCTCCCCACGCTGCGTATCGTCGGCAGCGACATCGCCCACGCGGTGCCGCTCACGCTGGTGGCCGGCATCGGCCACTGGTTTCTCGGCAGCGTGGACTGGGCCCTGCTCGGCAGCCTGCTGATCGGCTCCCTGCCCGGCATCTGGCTGGGGAGCCACATTTCCACCCGGGTGCCCGACCGGGTGCTGCGTCCGATTCTGGCAACCATGCTGGTCTTGGTGGGCAGCAAGTTGATCGCGGCCTGACCAGGCAGCGCGCCCCTGACAACCAGGACACATCACAAAATCATGTACCGTTACGACCCCTACGACCAGAAGATCGTCGACGAACGCGTCGCCCAGTTCCGCGACCAGACCCGCCGCTACCTGGCCGGCGAGCTCACCGACGACGAGTTCCGCCCCCTGCGCCTGCAGAACGGCCTGTACATCCAGCGTCACGCCCCGATGCTGCGCGTGGCCGTGCCCTACGGCCTGCTGTCGTCCACCCAAGTGCGCAAGCTGGCCCACATCGCGCGCACCCACGACAAGGGCTACGCCCACGTCACCACGCGCCAGAACTTCCAGTTCAACTGGCCCGAGCTGAAGGTCGTGCCGGAGATCCTGGCCGAGCTCGCCACCGTCGAGATGCACGCCATCCAGACCTCCGGCGCGTGCATCCGCAACATCACCTCCGACCCCTTCGCGGGCGTCGCCGGCGACGAATACATCGACCCGCGCCC
>NZ_CALAYQ010000127.1:0-9436 GCF_937894855.1 uncultured Zoogloea sp. | reverse complement strand
TGGAGCAGGATCTGGCTGGCGATCTCGGGGATCTCGTCGCGGATCTCGCCGAGGGACGGCGGCGCGAGGGAGACCTCGAACAGCCGGGCCAGCACGCGCTCGTCCCAGCCGTGTTCGACGAGCTCTTCGGGGCGGTGCTCGGTGGCGACTACCAGGCTCTGGCCGTGGCGCTCCAGGCGGTCCATGGCGAAGACGAGGTTCTTCTGCTGGGGGCGCGACAGGTAGATCAGCTCGGGCACGTAGAGCAGGCCGTTGCGGGCGCCCTCGAGGGTGGCGAGCTCCAGGGGCTGGGACGACAGGGAAAGGTCGAGCCACGGCGTGCCGACCCGCTGGAGCGAGCGGGCACAGAGCTCGGCGAGGCTGCCGGGGCCGACCCGCAGGAGGATCACCCGCGACTTGTCGGCCATCTGCTCCAGGCGCTTCTTCAGGTCGCGCAGCGGCACCGAGCGGGAGAACGCGCCCAGGCCCAGGGGGCTGGGGGCGTTGGCGGGCTTGATGCGGGCGAGGCCGCGCTTTACGGCGGCGAGGAGCTTCTGCAGGGCGATGGGTTTTTCGAGGAACTCCATCGCGCCGATGCGGGTGGCTTCGACGGCGGTGTCGATGGTGCCGTGGCCGGACATCATCACCACGGGCATGGTGAGCTGGCCATTGGCCGACCATTCCTTGAGCAGGCTGACGCCGTCGGTGTCGGGCATCCAGATGTCGAGCAGGACGAGATCCGGCCGGGCGGCGTTGCGGGCGGCGCGGGCGGCGGCGGCGTTTTCGGCCAGCACGATGTCGTGGCCTTCGTCGCGCAGGATTTCCGACAGGAGTTCGCGGATGCCGACTTCGTCGTCAACGATGAGAATTTTAGCCATGGGCTGGTGACTCTGTTTGAGGGGCGCTGCGCAGGCGGATGCGGATTTCCGCTCCACCGGTTTCTCGATTGGCGAGACGAATCTCGCCGTCGTGTTCGTCGATTATTTTTTTGACGATGGCCAGGCCAAGGCCGGTGCCGCGGGCCTTGGTGGTGACGTAGGGTTCGAAGGCCCGGGACAGGATCTCGGGCGGGAAGCCCTGGCCGTTGTCGCGCAGGATCAAGTCTACCCGCCGGGCATCGGATCGCGTCAACAGCCAGATTTCGGGCGAGTCGCTGTCGGAGAGGGCGTCCTCGGCGTTCTGCAGCAGGTTGTGGATGACCTGCCGGAGCTGGCTGGCATCGCCCATCACGGGCGGGGTTTCGGCGGCGAGTTCGGCGTGGATCATCACCCGCGAGCCATCGTAGAGGGCCAGCACGTCGCGCACCAGGGCGTTCAGATCCACCGGCGCCATCACCGGGCTGGGCAGGCGCGCGTAGTCGCGGAAGGCGTTGACCAGGTTCTTCATCGCCTCGACCTGATTGACGATGGTGGTGGTGGAGCGTTCGAGCATGCTCCGACCTTCTTCGTCGAGGCGGTCGGCCAGCTTGAACTGGAGCCGCTCGGCGGAGAGCTGGATCGGGGTTAGGGGGTTCTTGATCTCGTGGGCAAGGCGGCGGGCCACCTCGGCCCAGGCGGCGTTACGCTGGGCGGCGATGAGTTGGGTGATCTCGTCGAAGACCACCACGAAGCCGCCGCCGGTGCTCTCGGGCAGGCGGGTGCCGTGGAGGAGGAGGGTCTGGGTGCTGCCGTCGGGGTTGGAGAATTCGATCTGGCGGTTCCAGTCGTCCTCGGGGCCCTCGAAGCCGGCCACCAGCGCGTCGCGAAAGGCGGCGTGGGTGCTCCAGTCGTGGACGCGCAGGCGCTCGTAGTCCTGCAGCTCGTCGTTGAGGATGGTCATCGCCCCGTGGTTGGCGGCGCGCAGGTGGCCGTCCGGCGAGAAGGCCAGCACGCCGGCCGAGAGGTTGGCGAGGACGCTCTCGAGATAGGCCCGGTTGCGCTCGACGGCGGCGCGGTTGGCTTCGGCCTGGGCGCGGGCGTCCTGCAGCTGGCGGGTCATCTGGTTGAAGGACTGGGTGAGCACGCCGAGTTCGTCCCGGGCGGGTAGGGCCTGGCGGGGTGAGAAGTCGCCAGCCGCGACGGCCTGGGTGCCCTCGGCGAGGATGAACAGCGGCGCGGCGAGGCGCCGGGTGAGCACGAAGGCGACGGCTACCGCGGCAAACAGGGCCAGCAGCAGGGTGAGCGTCAGGGTGAGGGTGTAGATGCGCTTGAGGCCGTTGCGGGCAACGGAGAGCTCCTGGTAATCCCGGTGCACCGTCTCGACGCTGTCGGCGTGCATCGCGAAGGATTTGGGCACCTGCTGGGTGACCTGCAGGAGCTGCGGCTCGATCAGGCGCCGGGACGGGATGGGCACGATCACCCGCAGCACCAGACCTTCGGCGCCGTGGCCTTCGGCGGCCCGATAGCCGGACGTCTGCCGGCCCTGGCGGAGTTGGGCGGTGGTGGGCTGTTCGGGAATCAGGGTGCCGAGCTCGGTCTCGGCGGTGGCGACGATCTTGCCCGTGGGCGAGAACACCGTGGCCGACTCGACGTTGGCCTGTTCGCGCAGGCGATTGAGGAGCGGGGAGCGGACCTGGGGCGCCAGCTCGAGCTCGATGGCCATCTGGTCGGCCTTGGTGGCGAGCTGGTCGAGGAGGATGTCGAGGGTCGCCCGGCCGAGCTGCAGGCCGCTTTCGAGGGCGGCGTCCACCCGCACGTTGAACCACGACTCGATGCTCTTGACCGCGAACTGCAGCGACACGGCGTACACCAGCGCACCGGGCACCACCGCCATTGCGGCGAAGATCGCCATCAGGCGCAGCTTGAGCCGGGAGCCGAAGCGGCGGGCCTTGTACTCCAGCCACAGGCTGCGCAGCTGGACGAACACCAGCCCGGCGAGCACCAGCGCGATGATGCCGTTGAGGCCGATGAGCAGGGTGTAGTTGCGTGCGAAGAGGGGCGTGTTGGCGCTGGCCGTGGCGAGCAGGAACAGCAGGATGCCGGAGATCGCCGCGCAGACGATGAGGACGGTAGGTCTCATTTGCTGTCGCGGGTGGGGGGCATGAAGGTCCACCGATACCAGTCGGAGGCGAGGTTCCAGTCCTTGCGGCCGAGGGCGCTGACCTGCAGCGGCTTGGGCAGCTCACCCACGTCCAGCCGGAAACGCAGGGCGGCGTTGTAGCTGCGCCCGATCTTCAGGGCGCCCTTGTCGGCGATGCCCCAGTTGCGGATGCGCAGCATGGTGCGCATGGCTTCTTCGAGGCTGGTGAAGTTCTGGTGGAGCGCGCCGGTGGTGAGGCGGTACTGGCGGGTGAGCGACTGGTAGGAGAGGCGGTAGGTGAGGGAGCGGGTGATGATCTCCTCGTCCAGCCAGTACCAGCGGGGGGCGGTGAGTTCGAATTCGGTGATGAAATACAGCGACACACCCCGGCCGACCACGTCGGCCAGGAGCGGGGTGAGCTCGGCGACGACATCGGCGTTGAGGATGTACTGGTCGTCGCTGGGCTGCAGGACGATGTTGCGGATCTCGGCCTCGGCGGCTTGCGCCGGCCCGGCACCGGTGCCCAGCCCGGCGACGAGGCCAGCCGCAAGCAGGCCCCTCAGCCAGCGCCGGCGGAGGCGGTCAGGCGGCTTTCTCGAGGAGCGCGTAGAAGAATCCGTCATGGTCGGTGCAAGGCAGGTACTGGCAGTCGAGCTGTCCGCCAATGGGCAGGCGGCGGCAATCGGGATGGCGGGCGGCGAAGGCGGCGATCTGCTCCCCGTTTTCTTCGGCAAACACCGAGCAGGTGGCATAGAGCATTTTGCCACCCGGCGCGAGGACTCGCCACAGGGCTTCGAGGATCTCGGCCTGCTGGGATGCAAAGCGGGCGATGTCGCCGCCGCGGCGCAGCCACTTGATGTCCGGGTTGCGGCGCACCACGCCGGAGGCGGAGCAGGGCACGTCGGCGAGGATGCGGTCGAAGGGGCGGCCGTCCCACCAGGCGTCGAGGTTGCGGCAGTCGGCGGCCTTGACGGTGGCGGCGAGGCCCAGGCGAGTGAGGTTCTCGCTGATGCGCCGGGTGCGGCTGGCGTCGGTATCCAGGGCGGTGAGCTCCACGTCGGCGAGTTCAAGGATGTGGCAGGTCTTGCTGCCGGGCGCGGCGCAGGCGTCGAGCACCCGCTGGCCGTCGTCCACGTCAAGGTGCTGGGCGGCGAACTGGGCGCCGGCGTCCTGCACGCTGATGCAGCCTTCGGCAAAGCCGGGCAGGCGGCTGACGGGCACCGGCTTTTCGAGGAGCAGGGCGCCGTTGGCGAGCACCCGCACCGGCAGGTCGGCTTCGGCGAAGCTGTCGAGCACCTCCTGGCGGGAGCTGCGCAGGGAGTTGATGCGCAGGGCCATGGGCGGGTGGGTGTTGCCTGCGACGAGGATCGAGCGCCAGTCCTTGGGGTACTGGGTTTTCAGGCGGCGGATCCACCAGGGCGGGTGGCGGTGCTCGGCGACCATGTCGGCGTCGGCCGCGGCGCGCAGCTCGGTGGCCTGGCGCAGGGCGTTGCGCAGCACGCCGTTGGCGACGCCCTTGAACTTGCCGTCGAGCAGGGTGGCGACACCTTCGACGGCTTGGTCGACGGTGGTGTGGGCGGTTTCCGGACGGGTGTCGAGGCGGTGCAGGGCGATCCGCAGCAGCGACTGGACGGGCTCGGGCAGGGGCTTCTGCATGAGCTGGCCGAGGATGAAATCCTGCCGGCCGTAGTCGCGCAGGGTGCCGTAGGCGAGATCGAGGATGGCGCCGCGGACGGCGGGCGGGGTGTCGGGCCGGCGTGCCCACAGGGTGGCCAGGGCGTCGGTGAGGGTGAGCCCGCCCACCACATCGGCGATGAGGCCGGCGGCGGTGACGAGGGCGTAGGCCAGACTGTCCTCGGGCAGGCGGGACGGGGCCGCGACGAGACGGCGGCTGCGGGGGTGGTCGGTCATGGTGTCAGGTGAGGCAGTCGAGCACGTAATTGGGCAGGGCGCTGCAGGCGAGGTGCAGGGCGGGATTGTAGTAGCGCAGGCCGGTGATGCGCCGGGCCGCAAGGCGCTGGGTGAGCGTGGCGAGATCGGGTTCCGGGGGGCGGGCATTGCTCGCCCGGGCGAGGAGCCAGGGGCCGCCGTAAAGGGGGACGTCGATCAGGGCTGGCGTCGGGGTGGCAAACACATCCTTGAGCCGCTGGAACACCGTCGTCACCTGCTGGCGCTGGTGGAAGGGCGATCCGAGCTGGACGTGGACGATACCTTGCCCGGTCAGGCTTGCGGCACAGATTCGCAGAAAATTGTCGCTGTGCAGGTGGGCGCAGGCGGGATGATCGGACTGGGTGAGGTCGAACAGGATCAGGTCGAAACGCTCGCCGGCTGCGTGGCAGGCAGTGAGGGTTGCCGCCGCGTCGCCGAACAGGACGCGCACACGAGCATCGTTGAAGGCGCCGGCGGGTAGCGACGGCAGCTGCGCTTCGATGGTATCGACCACCGCGCGATCGAGCTCGGCGATGGTGACGTGGGTGATCGAGGGGTGCTTGAGCAGCTCCCGCGTGCTGCCGCCATCGCCGCCGCCCAGCACGATGGCCCGCTGGGGTGCCGGATGGCTGAGGGCTGCCAAGTGAGCAAGGCTCTCGTGGATGATGAACTCGTCGGCCTGGGAGGCCATGGCGTCGCCATCCAGCGTGTAGAGCTTGCCGAAGCTGGTGGTCGATTCCACCGAGATGTGCTGGAGCGGGCTGGTATGTTCGACCACTGGCGCGGTGCGCACGACATGGAGCGCGGCGTCGTCGGACAGGGGGAGGGCGATCGTCGGCAAGTGTTTCACGTGAAACAACCTCCTCTGCAGGGGTGTTCAGCCCAGGAATGTATCGGCGCTAAAGCGCAGGATCAGTATCACCACGACGACCAGAAACGCCTTGCGGATGAACGCCACACCGTGGCGGAGCGCGAGGGCGGTGCCAACCCGGGAGCCGAGCAGATTGCAAACGGCCATCACCGCCGCGGCTTTCCAGAATACCGCGCCGGTCGCTACAAAGAAGGCGATTGCGGCGAGGTTGGTGGTGACGTTGACGATCTTCGCCGATACCGAGGCGAGCAGGAAGTCCATTCCCAGCAGACGAATGAAAAGAAAGATCAGAAAGCTGCCGGTGCCTGGGCCGAAGAATCCGTCGTAGAAACCGACTGTGCTGCCGATCGCGAGGGCGCGGATCGTGGGTTGGGCATCATGCGCCAGCACGCGCCCCTGGACGCCGAAATCCTTGCGCATGAAGGTGTAGATCGCGACTGCGATCAGCAGCACGAGGATGAGCGGACGCAGGGCCTCAGGCGGAAAGAGCACCACTGCCCGGGCGCCAAACCATGATCCGATGGCGGCCGCGATAGCCGCAGGAGCGGCAATCTGCCAGGGAATCACGACCCTGCGGCTGTACTGGAGTGCGGAGCTGGCCGTGCCCACCACGCTGGCCAGCTTGTTGGTGCCAAACAGCGTCGCCGCGCCGGCTTGGGGAAAGGTGGAGAAGAGCAGGGGGATCTGGATCAGACCGCCGCCGCCGCCGACGGTATCCACCAGCCCGGCGCAGAACGCGCCGACACCGAGGAGCAGGAACGGGAGTTCGATCACTGCTGTTTCACGTGAAACAAGCTCAGGGGAAGGAAGAGCCTTGGGCAAGTAGCGCCGCGTGGATGCCGGACAGTGCTTCGAGTCCGCCACAGGCCAGGCTCACACCACGGCCCGGGATGTCGGGCTCGGTCGGGTTGATGCGGATCAGCGGTACGCCAAGGGTCTCGCTGAACCAGCGAACCGTCGGCACGTGGCTGCCGGCGCCGATCTCGATCACCACCGGACGGGCCGTGGTGTGGAGCCAGGTTTCGAGGCGCTGGCGCTGGCCCGTGGTGCGGCGGCCGAGCCATCCCCAGTCGCCGAACATCAGCACGTTGGGTCGCATCAATCCACCGCAGGTGGGGCAGCGGGGCAGGGGAGAGCGGAGCAGGCAGGCGCTGTCGTCCACATCCGGCGAGAAGTCGTCGGCAGGGACGATGGCTTCGCCGCAGCCGTTCATGCACTGGAGGTGATGGATGGATCCATGGACTTCGCAGATGCGATCCTCCTCGAAGCCTGCGCGCTGGAACTGCCCATCCACGTTGGAGGTGAACACGAAGCTGCCGCCGGGCAAGGCCGCGCTGATCTGCCTGAGCATGGCGAAGCCCGGGTGCGAGCGGGTGCGTCGGTATAGATTGAGGCGGTGGCCGTAGAAGCCCCAGGCCAGGGTCGGGGTGCGCGAGAAAGCGTCGGGGCAGGCGATTTCCTCGAAGGCAATGCGCGCCTCGGCGAGGGCCGGATAGGCGCGCCAGAAACCGGTATTGCCGCGGAAGTCCGGAAGTCCGGAATCCACGCCCATCCCGGCACCGGCGGCGATGATGAGGGCGTCCGCCCCAGCGATGAGGCGGGCGGCTTCGGTGAACAGGGGGTCGGTCATGCCTGGGCGATGATGAAGATGCGGCGGAATGGAAACAGCACGGTGCCGTCGGCGTCGGCCGGATAGGCCGCAGCGAGGCGTGGGCCGAGCTCGGCGAGAAAGGTGGTCTGGCTGGCTTCGTCGAGGCGCGAGAGGTAAGGCACGAGGGTCGTGCCCTTGAGCCAGTCGAGCACAGGGTGCTCGCCCTGCATGGCCTGCCAGTAGATGGTTTCCCACAGGAAGAGGCGGCTGCAGCGGGGGGAGAGGATTCGGTGGTAGTCCGCCATGGGGAGCACCGCACCCATGCGCGCATCGCCCAGGCGATCGGCCCACGCTGGCGCGGTGGCCTGTTCGCGGATCAACCGGTGGGACGGCGCCTCGAAGTTGCCGGGCATCTGCACGGCCAGCACGCCCCCGGGCGCGAGCTGGTCGAGGAGGCGGGGGAACAGCGTCGCATGGTCGCTCACCCAGTGCAGGGCGGCGTTCGAGAACAGCAGATCGAGGGGCTCTTCCGGCGCCCAGCTCTCGACTCCGGCCAGTTCGAAGCGGGCTTCGGGCAGGACGGCGCGGGCGCGCTCGAGCATCTCGGGCGAACTGTCCAGCCCGGTGATCTGGGCGCCGGGCCAGCGGCTGGCGAGGAGGCGTGTGACGTTGCCCGCGCCGCATCCGAGGTCGACGATCTGGACGGGCTGGGCGAGGGGGATTCGGGCAAGCAGGTCGACCGCCGGACGCAGGCGTTCGTCGGAGAACTGCAGGTAGCGGTCGGGGTTCCAGGTCATCGCAGATCCTCCATTCGAGAGGGCCCTATTGTGAACCAAGCCGGAACGCCTGCGAAAAAAGAAGGCCCGGCATCAGCCGGGCCAAACAGGGAGTAGGGAATGCAGAGAGGGAGGCGGCTTACTTCTTGATCTGGTTACCGATGACCCCGCCGACAGCCGCGCCACCGACGGTGCCCACCGAGCTGCCACCCGTGAGGACGGAGCCGGCGACGCCGCCGACTGCTGCGCCGATGGCCGTGTTGCGTTGTTGGGGCGACATGTTGGCGCAGCCGGAAAAAGTGAGTGCGGCGACAACGGCGACGAGGCTTGCGGTGATTCTTTTCATGCTGAGCTCCTTCACGCTAAGCCCACTCAGGGTGGGATGTGATTTCAGTCTGGCTGTCGAGCGTTCCAACGACTGTAGGGCAGGACGGATGCTCTCGTGGGAATCGGCTGACAGCCGGGGGCGCGGTGCCCGTGTGCAAGTGAAAGTCACTGTATCCGGGATCACGCCCCCGGGCTGTAACGAGTCGTGTGGTTATGTAAGCAGTGCTGCGAGGTGCGGGGCCGATTCGGCTGGGCAACAAAAAGCCCGCGCTGTGGCGGGCTTGGATCTGGGGCGGCGCGGCTGGGGCCGGCTTACTTGCCGATGCAGAACCGCGAGAAGATCACCCCCAGCAGATCGTCGGGAGTGAATTCGCCGGTGATCTCGTTTACCGCTTCCTGGGCGAGGCGGAGCTCCTCGGCCATCAGTTCGAGGGCGTGGTGGTTGTCGAGGGCGCGGTGGATGCGGGCGAGGGCTTCGCGCAGGGCGATGAGGTGGCGTTCGCGGGCGAGGATGATGTCTTCGCCGTGGCGATGCCAGCCGGCCACGCGGAGGAGCTCGGCGCGCAGCAGCTCGATGCCCTGGCCGGCCTTGGCGGAGAGATACAGGCTCACGGCGCCGTCGGTGTCCACCCGCTGGGCATCGCGGCCGGCGAGGTCCACCTTGTTGAAGACGGTGATGCGTTCGACCCCGGCGGGGAGGCGGGCGTCGATGGCGGCGTCGGCTTCGGTGAGGCCGGCGCGCACGTCCACCAGCCGCACGATCACGTCGGCGCGTTCGATTTCCTGCCAGGTGCGGGCGATGCCGATCTTCTCGACTTCGTCGTTGGTGTCGCGCAGGCCGGCGGTGTCGGTGATGTGGAGCGGGATGCCTTCGATCTGGATGGTTTCGCGCAGGGCGTCGCGGGTGGTGCCGGCGATGTCGGTGACGATGGCGCGCTCTTCGCCGGCGAGGCGATTGAGCAGGCT
>NZ_CALAYQ010000126.1:0-17270 GCF_937894855.1 uncultured Zoogloea sp. | reverse complement strand
CGATCACGTCGCGGATGGATTCGGCGCCGGTCATCATGGTGACGATGCGGTCGAGACCGAAGGCGAGGCCACCGTGCGGGGGTGCGCCGTACTTGAGCGCGTCGAGCAGGAAGCCGAACTTGGCCTGCTGTTCTTCCGGCCCGATGTTGAGGGCGGTGAAGACCTTCTCCTGCACGTCGGCGCGGTGGATACGCACGGAGCCGCCGCCGATTTCCCAGCCGTTGAGGGCCAGATCGTAGGCCTTGGCGAGGCACTTGCCCGGATCGGTGGTGAGCAGGTCGAGGTGCTCGTCCTTCGGGCTGGTGAAGGGGTGGTGGCAGGCGGTCCAGCGCTTGTCTTCGTCGTCGTATTCGAACATCGGGAAATCGACGACCCACAGGGGTTCCCAGGCCTTGCCGTTGACGAAGCCCTTCTCGTGGCCGAGCTTGATGCGCAGGGCGCCGAGGGCGTCGTTCACCACCTTGGTCTTGTCGGCGCCGAAGAAGATCAGGTCGCCGGACTGGGCGCCGGTGCGTTCGAGGATGGTACGCAGGGCGGTTTCGTGGAGGTTCTTGACGATCGGCGACTGGAGGCCGGTTTCATTCACCTGGGTGACGTCGTTCACCTTGATGTAGGCGAGGCCGCGGGCGCCGTAGATGCCGACGAACTTGGTGTACTCGTCGATCTCGCCACGGGTGAGGCTGGCGCCGCCCGGCACGCGCATGGCGGCAACACGGCCGCCGGAGGTGGCGGGGCCGCTGAAGACCTTGAAGGCCACGTCGGCCACCGCGTCGGTGACGTCGGTGAGTTCGAGGGTGACGCGCATGTCGGGCTTGTCGGAGCCGAAGCGGGCCATGGCTTCCGCGTAGGTCATGCGCGGGAAGGGATTGGGCAGCTCGACGGCCAGCACTTCCTTGAAGACGGTGCGGATCATCTCTTCCATCATCGCCGTGATCTCGGCTTCGGTGAGGAAGGAGGTCTCGATATCGACCTGGGTGAATTCCGGCTGGCGGTCGGCGCGCAGGTCTTCGTCACGGAAGCACTTGACGATCTGGTAGTAGCGGTCGTAGCCGGCCACCATCAGCATCTGCTTGAAGAGCTGCGGCGACTGGGGCAGGGCGAAGAACTGGCCATCATGCACGCGGGACGGCACGAGGTAGTCGCGGGCGCCTTCCGGGGTGCTCTTGGTGAGCATCGGGGTTTCGATGTCGATGAAGCCCTGGGCGTCGAGGAAGCGGCGGAAGGCCATGGCCGTGCGGTAGCGCAGGATCATGTTCTTCTGCATCTGCGGACGGCGCAGGTCGATGACGCGGTGGGTCAGGCGGGTGGTCTCGGAGAGGTTTTCCTCGTCGAGCTGGAACGGGGGCGTGGAGGAGGTGTTGAGCACCTCGATCTCGTGGCACAGCACCTCGATCTCGCCGGAGACGAGGTTGGTGTTCTCGGTGCCACCCGGGCGGCGACGCACCTTGCCGGTAATCTTCAGGACGAACTCGTTGCGGACCGATTCGGCCACCTGGAACATGTCGGCACGGTCCGGATCGCACACCACCTGGACGAGACCTTCCCGGTCGCGCAGGTCGATGAAGATCACGCCGCCGTGGTCGCGCCGGCGGTGAACCCAGCCGCAGAGGGTGACGATCTGGTCGAGGTAGGCGGTCGATACGAGGCCGCAGTATTGAGTTCGCATGATGGGGTCTTTATTTCCTGGGAAAACGGAACGCGCCTGCCGGGCAGACGCGTTATTGATTCAGAAGGGCGGCGGCCGGCTTGAGTGCAGGTGGCCGGTTGGATGGCGGCGGTGAGACCACGCCCATCGAGATGATGTACTTGAGGGCTTCATCGACGCTCATGTCGAGCTCGATGGCATCCTTGCGGGGCAGCATCAGGAAGAAGCCCGATGTGGGGTTGGGCGTGGTGGGCACGTACACGCTGACGAAGTCGTTACCCAGATGGTGCGCCGCATCGCCGCCGGGGGAGCCAGTCTGGAAGCCGATGGTCCACATGCCTTCGCGGGGATACTGGATGAGCAGCGCCTTGCGGAAAGCCTGGCCATTGCTCGACAGCAGGGTGTCGGACACCTGCTTGACGCTGTAGTAGATCGACTTGACCACCGGGATGCGCGACAGCAGGCTTTCCCAGAAGCGCACCATCCGCTGGCCGACGAAGTTGGCCGCGGCAAGGCCGGTGGCGACGATCACGACCAGCGAGACGACCACCCCGATCCCCGGCACGTGGAAGCCCAGGAGGGCGTCCGGCCGGAAGGTGGGCGGAACCAGCAGCAGGATCTGGTCGAGGGTCGTGATGATCCACGCCAGCACCACGAAGGTGATGACGAGCGGAATCCAGATCAGCAGGCCGGTTACGAAGTATTTTTTCATTCAGCGGTGGTCGGGCGCGTGAGGATCAGTGGCACGCGCAACTGCCGCCGCAGGGAGTGGGTGCGGGAGATTCGGACTTGGCGGCTTCCGTCTTGGGGCTGGCGCCGGAGCCGCCCTTGAAGTCGGTGGCGTACCAGCCGTTGCCCTTGAGCTGGAAGCCGGCCGCAGAGATCTGCTTGGCGTAGGCTTCTGCGCCACAGGCGGGGCAGACGGTGAGCGGGGCATCGCTCATTTTCTGAAGGTGATCTTTTTGATGGCCGCAGGCGCTGCAGCGATACTCGTAGATGGGCATGACGAGCTCCGGAAAGTCGATTGGGACGAAGTTTAGCGCATCGCAACATCGGGCGAAACAAGCCCGCTACGGCGCAAATGGGGGCGAACCCGCCTGTTTCAAGCGATGGCGCGGGGCTCAGAGCATTCCGAGGTAAGCGGTGGTGAGCGAAGCGCCCCAGAACAGGGCCAGCAGACCCGCCGCCGCGAGGTAGGGGCCGAAGGGGATGGGAATCTCCCGGCCATGCTGGCGCAGGACGATCAGACCGATGCCGACGACCGCGCCGACCACCGACGACAGCAGGATGGTGAGCGGCAGGATCTGCCAGCCCAGCCAGGCACCGATGGCGGCGAGGAGCTTGAAATCCCCGTAGCCCATGCCTTCCTTGCCGGTAACGAGCTTGAACAGCCAGAAGACCGTCCAGAGCGACAGATAGCCGGCCGTGGCGCCGACCACCGCACTCTGCAGGTCGGTGAAGGTGCCGCCGATGTTGAGAAGCAGGCCCAGCCACAGCAGCGGCAGGGTGATGCTGTCGGGCAGGAGCTGGGTGTCCAGGTCGATGAAGCTGAGGGCGATCATCGCCCACACGAAGACCAGCGCGCCGGCGGCCTGCAGCCCGAAGCCGAAGTGGAAGGCCGCAAAACCCGACGCCACGGCGCAGAACAGTTCGATGAGCGGATAACGCGGGCTGATTGGCCCGCTGCAGTGCCGGCAGCGGCCGCGCAGCAGGACGTAGCTGACCACCGGGATGTTCTCGACGGCGCTGATCCCGTGGCCGCAGTGGGGACATCGGGAGCGCGGCGTGGCGAGGTTGAATCGCGGCTGCTCGTCGGGGGATTCACCCCGCAGGCTGGCCGCCTCGGCGAGCCACTCGCGCTCCATCATCACCGGCAGGCGGTGGATGACGACGTTCAGGAAACTGCCGACAAACAGGCCGAGCAGCGTGCAGGTGGCCGTGAAGACCAGCGGGTCCGCAAAGACTTCCATGATGGGCGCCAGCTGGCGTCAGGAGACCACGGCGCCGATCTTGAAGATCGGGAGATACATGGCGACGACCAGGCCGCCGATCACGACACCAAGGAACACCATGATGATCGGTTCGAGCAGCTGGCTGAGACCGGCAACGGCGTCGTCCACCTCGCGTTCGAAGAAATCCGCCACCTTGCTCAGCATGGAGTCGAGCTGACCGGATTCCTCGCCGATGGACACCATCTGGACGACCATGGTCGGGAAGACCAGCACGTTCTGCATGGCGACGGTGAGGCTGGTGCCGGTGCTCACGTCGGACTGGATCTGCTTGGTTGCCTGCCGGTACACGACGTTGCCCGCAGCGCCACCGACCGAGTCGAGGGCTTCGACGAGCGGGACGCCGGCGGCGAACATCGTTGCCAGGGTGCGCGTCCAGCGGGCGATGGTGGCCTTGCGGACGACTTCGCCGATGACCGGGATCTGCAGGACGATCCGGTCGACGGCGATCTGCATGGGTACCGAGTGCTTGTAGGTATACGATATTCCAATGACTGTGCCCAGGATGATGCCGAAAACGATATACCAGTACGACACGAAGAAGTCGGAGATGGCGATGACCATCATCGTCGGGGCGGGCAGGTCGGCGCCAAAGCTGGAGAACACCTTCTTGAATTCAGGGACCACGAACAGCATCATCACCGAAACCACCAGCGCGGCCACGACCACCACGGCCACCGGGTAGAACATCGCGGATTTGATCTTGCTCTTGATGGCAAGAATCTTTTCCTTGTAGGTGGCGAGGCGGTCGAGCAGGGAATCGAGGATGCCGGCCTGTTCGCCAGCGGCGACCAGGTTGCAGAACAGCGCGTCGAAGTGGGCCGGGTGGCGGCGGAAGGCCTGGGACAGGCTGCTGCCGGTCTCCACATTGGCGCGGACGTCGTTGAGCAGACGGGCCAGGGACGGATTGCCACAGCCCTTGATGGCGATGTCGAAGGATTGCAGCAGGGGCACGCCGGAACGCATCATCGTGGCGAGCTGGCGGGTGAACAGCGCGATGTCCTTGTCGGTGATGGAACGGCCGCGGGAGAAGGCCTGCTTGCGGATCTTCTGGGTGAGGATGCCCTGGCGGCGCAGAACGGTCTGGACGACGGTTTCCGTCGTGGCGCGCATTTCGCCACGGATGATCTTGCCGGTCTTGTCCTTGCCTTCCCAGACGAACAGGTGTTCGCGGGCGACGTTCGTGGTGCGGGCAGGGGTCTTCTTGGGTGCAGTGGCCATCAAATATTTCCGCGTGAAGCGATCACTCGTTCGTGCAAGCGAGGACTTCGGTCAGAGAGGTGACCCCTTGCTTCACTTTCAGCAGTCCGGACTGGCGCAGATCCCGGACGCCCTCGATCTGGGCCTGGGCAGCGATGTCCATCGAGTTGCCGTTCGTCATGATTATACGTGCGATCTCTTCCGAGATCGGCATCACCTGGTAAATGCCCAGCCGCCCCTTGTAGCCTGAGCCCTTGCAGCGCTCGCAGCCCTTGGGGCCGTAGGGCTGCCATGTGCCGTCGATGTCCTCTTCCGCAAAACCGGCGGAAATCAGGGCTTCGATCGGGATGTCGACCGGCTGCTTGCAGGTGCATAGCCGGCGGGCGAGTCGCTGCGCCGTGATCATGATCACCGACGATGCGATATTGAACGGCGCGACGCCCATATTCTTTAGGCGTTCGAGGGTCGACGGGGCGTCGTTGGTGTGGAGGGTGGACAGCACGAGGTGGCCGGTCTGGGCCGCCTTGACCGAGATTTCGGCGGTTTCGAGATCGCGGATTTCGCCGACCATGATCACGTCCGGATCCTGGCGCAGGAAGGCGCGCAGGGCCGACGCGAAGGTGAGGCCGGCTTTCTCGTTGACGTTAACCTGGTTTACGCCCGGCAGGTTGATTTCGGCCGGATCTTCGGCGGTGCTGATGTTGACGCCGGGCTTGTTGAGGATGTTCAGACAAGTGTAGAGCGACACCGTCTTGCCGCTACCGGTCGGGCCGGTGACGAGCACCATGCCGTACGGGCGGGACACCGCGTCGAGGAGGGCGGCCTTTTGATCGGGCTCGTAGCCGAGGGCGTCTACGCCCAGCATGGCGGAGGTCGGATCGAGGATCCGCATCACGATCTTTTCGCCGTGCAGGGTGGGCAGCGTCGAGACCCGGAAGTCGATGGACTTGTTCTTTGACAGCACCAGCTTCATCCGGCCGTCCTGGGGGACGCGCTTCTCGGAGATGTCGAGGCGGGAGATGACCTTGATCCGGGCGGCGATCTTTTCCTTGAGCACCAGCGGCGGCTGGGCGATCTCGCGCAGGATGCCGTCGGTGCGGAAGCGGATGCGGTAGTACTTTTCGTAGGGCTCGAAGTGGATGTCCGACGCGCCTTCGTTGATGGCGTCGATCAGCAGCTTCTGGATGAAGCGCACGACCGGTGCGTCGTCCACCTCGGAGGCGCTTTCCTCGATCACCGGCGCATCCGCCAGGCCGTCCTGGCCCAGCAGATCCATGTCGAACTCTTCGCCGGTGAGATCCTTCAGCGCGGTCGAAGCGCTTTCGGACAGGCGCTCGACGAGTGCGATGAGCTTGGGTGCCTCGACCACCACAGGGTCGACGGCCAGGCCGGTCTGGAAGCGGATTTCGTCGAGGATGCGCAGGTTCGACGGATCGGCCAGGGCCAGGGCCAGGCGGTTGCCGCGGCGGCCGAGGGCGACGACCTGATGCTTGAGCATCAGCTTACGGTCGATGGCGTCGATTGCCAGGTGGGACTGTTCGAAGGCGGCGAGATCGAGCGCCGGGGTGCCGAAGGTGTCGGCCGCAAAGCGCGCCACGTCATTGGCACTCATCAGCCCCCGGTTGATGACTTCGAGGACGAAATCATTGGGGTTTCCCGATCCGGACGTGCACTGCAGGGCCTCGGCTTCGAGAAGCCGGCCATGTTGTACGAGAGCGCGGGCGAGGCCGCTCAACGCGGCTTGAGGAGTGGCTGACATGCCTGAGCGTCTTTGAGGGTGATCGGCCTTGAACGTGCCCGGATCATGCCGTCAGGTCGAGGGCTTGTAAAGCCGCGACACGCTTTATGGCGACTTTTTCGCAGCAGAGCGGAATATTCGCACGTTCTTGATGCGACGGTCCTCGGCCTGGACCACCTCGATCGGAATGCCGGCGATCTTGACCGACACGCCGGCCTCGGGAATGTCCTGCAGGTGTTCGAGCAGCAGGCCGTTCAGTGTCTTGGGGCCGTCGACCGGCAGGTTGAGCCCCAGCCGGCGGTTGAGGTTGCGCAGGTGCTGGCTGCCATCGACGATCACGCTGCCGTCCTCGCGCCAGGTGAGCTTGTCGGCGGCGTCCGGCGCGCTGGTGGTGAACTTGCCGATGAGTTCCTCGATGATGTCTTCGAGGGTGACGAGACCGAGGAGCTCGCCGTATTCATCCACCACCAGCCCGAGGCGCTCGCGGTTCTCCTGGAAGAACTGCAGCTGGGAATACACCGGCGTGCTGGCCGGGATGAAATACGGCCTGGACAGCATGCCGCGGATGTCGGCGGCGGACAGGCTGTGATCGAGGGTCTGGCCGAGGATGCGGCGGACGTGGAGGATGCCGATCACCGCGTTCATCTCGCCGTCGAATACCGGCAGGCGGGTGTGGTAGCAGGTGGCGAGGTGGCCCTGGATGACATCGATGGGCTCGGCGATATTGACCGCCTCGATCTGGCTGCGCGGCATCATCACGTCCTCGACGGTGATGTCCTCTAGCTCGAACAGATTGACCAGGATGCTGCGGTGCTTGGGTGGGATGAAGGCACCGGACTCCAGCACCATTGTGCGCAGCTCTTCGGTGGACAGGCTGTGGGCGTCCTCGTTGCCGTTCGGAGAGAGGTGCAGCAGACGCAGGAGCCCCGCAACGAACAGATTGACGAACCACACCACGAAATAAAGGCTCTTGAGCAGCCCCGAGAGGGGGTAGCTGACGAAGCAGGCGAGCCGGTTGGCGTGGTTGGCGCCGATCACCTTTGGGGTGATCTCGGCGAAGACCAGGATCAGGAAGGTGACCGCCAGCGTGCTTACGCCAAGCACCCATTCCTCGCTGCCGAAGAACTGGATCGTGATGACGCTGACCAGCGTTGCCGCAGCGGCGTTCACGAGGTTGTTGAAGAGCAGGATGATGCCCAGCAGCTTGTCGGTCTGGCCCAGCAGGTCGAGGGCCAGGCGGGCGCCCCGGGAGCCCTGATTGGCGGCGGAGCGCAGCCGATAGCGGTTGGCCGCCATCATGGCCGTTTCGGCCATCGAGAAGAAACCGGAAAGCGCCAGCAGCGCGACGAGGATCGCCGACTGGGCCGAAAGGGGAATGGCGTCCAAGCGGAGCGGGATCGGTTGGGGAACCCGGCCGAGTATTCAGGCCGGGTCGGGCCTTGTCAAGCCGCGCGGCCCAGGAGCACCTCGGCCACGAAGCGGCTGCCCACGTAGGCGAGCATCAGCGCGATGAAGCCGGCGAGCGTCCAGTATTGCGCCTTCTTGCCGCGCCAGCCCTGGAAATGCCGGCCCACCAGCAGGCTGCCGAAGATCAGCCACGAGATGATCGCGAAAACCGTCTTGTGATCGAGCCGGAAGGCCTTGCCGAACAGCGCCTCGGAGAACAGCACGCCGGAGCCCACGGTGAGGGTGAGCAGCACGAAGGCGATGCCGATCAGGCGGAAAAGCAGGGTTTCCATCGTCAGCAGCGGCGGCAGCGCGGCGAAGGCGCGGGTGAGGTGGGCGCCGTGCAGCCGGCGCTCGGCGACGGACATCAGCATGGCGTGGAGGGCCGCCAGGGTGAACAGGCTGTAGGCCAGCATCGCCACCACGAAGTGGGCGCGGAACAGCGGGGAGCTGGCGTTCTCGAGCACGTGGGCGCCGGGGAAGAAGGCAGGCAGCAGCGAACAGACGGCGGCGACGGGCATGCCGAGGGTCTGCAGGCCCTCGAGCCGGGCGTAGAGGCTCTCGATCCAGTAGAACAGGATCGCCAGCCACAGCATGAGCGACAGGGCGAGGCTGAAGCCGAAGTGGATGCCCTCGGCCGAGAAGAAGGTGCTGTTGAGCGCGAACCCGTGGGCGACGAGGGCCACGAGCATCAGCACGCGCTCCTTGGGCTGCAGGCCCTGGCGCGGGGCGGAGGTCGGCGCGATCCAGCGGGTGTGCCAGAAATGCACGCCAAGCAGCGCGTACAGGGAGGCGGGGAGGAGATGAAGTAGAATCGCGGGCATCTTCGAAGTTTACCCCAAGCCCTCGGCTACAAACCATCATGCTGGATAACCTCACGACGCGACTTGCCAAAGTCGTAAAAACCCTTCGCGGCCAGGCTCGCCTGACCGAAGACAACATCCAGGACGCCCTGCGCGAAGTGCGCATGGCGCTGCTGGAGGCCGACGTGGCCTTGCCGGTGGTGAAGGATTTCATCGCCCGGGTGAAGGAAAAGGCCGTCGGCACCGAGGTGATCAGCTCCCTCACCCCCGGCCAGGCGCTGGTGGGCGTGGTGCACCGCGAACTCACCGACCTGATGGGCGGCGCCCACACGGGGCTCAACTTGGCCACCCAGCCGCCGGCGATCATCCTGATGGCCGGCCTGCAGGGTGCGGGCAAGACGACCACCACCGGCAAGCTCGGCAAGATGCTCACCGAGCGGATGAAGAAGAAGGTACTCACGGTCTCCACCGACATCTACCGCCCGGCGGCCATTGCCCAGCTGCAGACGGTGGCCCAGCAGGCGGGCATCGAGTTCTTCCCCTCCACGCCCGACCAGAAGCCGGTGGACATCGCCCTGGCTGCCGTCGATTACGCCCGCCGTCACTACTTCGACGTGCTGCTCGTCGATACCGCCGGCCGGCTCGCCATCGACCAGGTGATGATGGAGGAGATCCAGGCCCTCCACGCCACGGTCAAGCCGATCGAAACCCTGTTCGTCGTCGATGCGATGCTCGGCCAGGATGCGGTGAACACCGCCCGCGCGTTCAACGACGCGCTGCCGCTCACCGGCGTGGTGCTCACCAAGCTCGACGGCGATGCCCGCGGCGGTGCGGCGCTGTCGGTGCGCCACGTAACCGGCAAGCCGCTCAAGTTTGCCGGCGTTGGCGAAAAGCTCGCCGGGCTCGAGGAATTCCACCCCGAGCGGATGGCCAGCCGGATCCTCGGCATGGGCGACATTCTGTCGCTGGTGGAAGACGCCCGTCGCGGTGTGGATGAGGAGAAGGCCAAGGAGTTTGCCCAGAAGCTCAAGAGCGGCAAGGGCTTCGACCTCAACGACTTCAAGGACCAGCTCGGCCAGATGAAGAAGATGGGCGGCCTTTCCAGCCTGCTCGACAAGCTGCCGGCCCAGTTTGCCCAGGCCGCGGGACAGCTCCAGGGCGGTGTTGAAGACAAGGCGGTGCGCCGCATCGAGGGCATCATCAACTCGATGACCCCGCTCGAACGCGCCAAGCCGGAGCTCCTCAAGGCCTCCCGCAAGCGTCGGATTGCCGCCGGCGCGGGCGTGACGGTGCAGGAGGTCAACCGCCTGCTGAGCCAGTTCGAGCAGACCCAGAAGATGATGAAGCAGTTCTCCAAGGGCGGCATGCAGAAGATGATGCGGGCCATGAAGGGCCTGATGCCCGGCGGCGGCCTGCGCTGATTGCCGGCCGGCTCCGCCCGGGGCCGGCGAATCCTGTTTGCCGCTGACACGCGGCCGTGGGAGGTGAAGCCGATGAAGTCCGACGACGATCGCTGGCGGCTCGCCGTCGAGGCTTCGGGCGACGCCCTGTGGGACTGGCTGCCCGCCGACGGCTGCATCTTTTCGTCGCCCAGGCTCGGCCAGCTGCTCGCCCTGCCCGAGCCCACGAGCGCCATCGACTGGCGCAGCCATCTCCATCCGGACGACCGCGACAGCGTGCTCGCCAGCCTCGACGAATGCCTTGGCGCGGCAGGTACGGGGTTCGACGCGGAGTTCCGGCTGCGCTGCCGGAAAGGTCGGCACCGCTGGTTCTCCGCCCGCGGCGGGGTGGTGGCGCGGGATGCGGCGGGCGCGGCGGAGCGCTTCGTGTGCGTGCTGCGCGATGTCACCCTTGCCCGCGAACAGCGCGAAACCCTGCAGGCGTCCGAGCGCCTTTGGCAGTTTGCCCTCGAAGGCCATGGCGACGCCCTGTGGGACTGGACCCTCGACACCGGGATGATCAACATCAGCCCGTCCTTCCGCGCCATCACCGGATGGCCGGACGGCGCCGCGCTACGGGGCAACGACATCTGGCCCGAACGCATCCATCCGGAAGATCTGCGCAAGGCGATGGCCGCCTTCAACGCCCACCTGTCGGGCGGACGGCCGATGACCGAGGTGGAGTTCCGCCTGCTGGTGAGTGACGGCACCTACCGCTGGGTGGCGCTGCGCGGCAAGGTCATGGAGCGCGACGCCTTCGGCCGGCCGTCGCGGATGATCGGCACCGTGCGCGATGTGCATGATCACTACCTCAGCATCGCCCGCGAGAAGCGCCAGGAGCGCGAGCTGGCCCGTGCGGCGCACCTGATCCACCTGGGCGAGATGGCCTCGGTGCTGTCCCACGAACTCAACCAGCCGCTCACCGCCCTGCGCAATTTCTCAGGCGTGGCCCTGCGCCGTCTCGAGGAGCTGGGCCCGGCCGGCAACCGCATCTCCGAACCCCTCAAGATGATCTCCGAGCAGGCCATGCGGGCGGGCGACATCGTGCATCGGGTGCGCGGCTTCGTGCGCCGGGGCGGGCTCAAGTCGGCGCCGGTGGCGATGAACAAGGTTGTGCAGAGCGTCGTCCGCTTTGCCGAGTTCGAGGCCCGGGCCCACGCGGTGCAGCTCCTCCTCCAGCTGGCCGAGCCCTTGCCGCTTGTGAACGGGGATCAGGTGCAGCTCGAACAGGTGCTGAGCAACCTCGTGAAGAACGCCATCGACGCCATGAGCGCCGTGCCCTGCTCACGCGACCTTGTGATTCGCACTCAGGTCGACCACGATGGAATGGTCGAGGTGGCGGTGATCGATTGCGGCGAGGGGCTCGCCGAATCCGTGCGGCAGGACCCTTTCGCCCCCTTCGCCACGACCAAGCAGGATGGGGTCGGGCTGGGTCTGGCGATCTGTCGCACGATCATCGAGAACCATGGCGGACGAATGTGGGTCGAATCCAGTGATGCGCAGGGTACGACCTTCTGCTTTGCCTTGCCGTCGATGCCTGCCGCCTGAGCGGGCACAAAAAAAGAAGCGTCACCAAACAAGAATAATGAGACACCTGGCAGGAGACAAATCATGGACGCGCCGCTCGTGTGCGTGGTGGATGACGATGATGCCGTCAGACTCTCCATCGGCCTTTTGATCGAAACCCTTGGCTTGCCGGTGCGCAGTTTCGCCAGCGCACTGGATGTACTCGAAGACTCCGAAGTGCTGGCAAGAGCCCACTGCCTCGTCCTGGACGTGCGCATGCCCGGGCTCTCGGGCGTTGGCCTGCAGGAACGCCTGGTCCGCCTCGCCCATACGGCGCCGATCATCTTCGTGTCGGGGCATGGAGACGTGCCGATGGTGGCGCGGGCGATGCGCGACGGCGCCTTCGACTTCCTCCAGAAGCCCTTCAACGAGCAGGTGCTCCTCGATCGCGTCCAGGAAGCGGTGCAGCTGGCGGCCCGGCGGCGTCGCCTGGATGCCAGACGGGCCGACATCCAGCGACGCCTCGACACCCTCACCCTGCGCGAGCGGGACGTGATGGAAGGGATGGTCGCCGGTCGGCTCAACAAGCAGATCGCCGAAGACCTCGGCATCAGCATGAAGACCGTCGAACAGCACCGGGCCCGGGTGATGGAAAAGCTGGAGGCCGACTCCCTGGCCGCGCTGGTGCGTGTGGTGGTGTGTGCGGAGCGGGACGACAACTGAACCCTGGGTTGGTGCTTATCAGGGTTTTCCCGGATGCGCGAAGGGGAAACGCCGGATTTGGTGGAAACACCTTATTTGGCAGAATCCACTCCGTTAGCTGACGCTGCATTGCACAAAAAATGACGGGTGGAGGAGACTTCCGTCCCGATGCAGACCGGTGCCCCGATCAATAAAGGAGAATCAATGTCGACGCAATTCGGTCCGTTTCAGGACGCCACGCTGGAAAACCTGATCGAGCTGGGCCAGACCCTGGCAACGCAGGTTGAGAAGATGACCCGTCTGCAGGTCGAGACCGGCCTCGAGTCATCCCGCGAAGCCATGGCCGCCACGCAGGCCCTGCTCGCCGTGAAGGATCCGGAAGGTCTCGCCAGTTGGCAGGCCACCTATCTGCAGCCGAATTTCGACCGCGCCGCCGACACCGCCCGCCAGCAGTACGCGGTGCTGATGGAGACCCGCGAGATTCTCGCCGACGCCGTCAAGCAATCCACCGCCGACGCGACCCGCCAGATCCAGGGCAACCTGGACCGCCTGGCCGAGGGCGCGCCCGAAGGCTTTGCGCCGCTGTTCCAGGCCATCCGCAAGGGCCTCGACACCCATAACGCGGCTTTCGAATCGTTCACCAAGGTGGCGGACCAGCTCGGCGGCATCGCCGAAGCCAACCTGCAGGCCATCAAGGAAGCCGCCGTGCCGGCGCCCAAGGCGCGCAGCGCGGCAAAGAGCAAGGTGGCCTGACGCGCCTCGCAAGCACAGGGTTCAAGGGTATTTGGCCGCATCCTTCGGGGGGCGGCCATTTTTTTGCCTGCGCAGCGCTTCGCGCTACCATCGCGCCCCATGACCCACGACGATGATCTTCACGCCCGGGCCTGGCGGGCCCTGATGAATCCTGCGCCGGATGAAAAATCGGCGCTCACCCACCGCCTTCACGATGACTGGTGCGCCGGCCGGATCGGCGTTCCGCAGGCCAGCCCCGCGCCGGTGCTGGCGGTGGACGACCCCGGACGCCCCGAGCGGCCCGAGCTCATCGCCCACACCTCGGTGCCCCGCCGCAAGCCGAATACGCCGGAAGGCCACGCGGCGCTGCTGCATGCCATCGCCCACATCGAGTTCAACGCCATCAACCTGGCGCTGGATTGCGTCTATCGCTTCCGCGATCTGCCGGCGGATTTCTATGGCGGGTGGCTGCAGGTAGCGGCCGAGGAGGCCTATCACTTCGGGCTGGTGTGCGATCGGCTGGCCGCCCTGGGCCACGCCTACGGGGATTTCCCCGCCCATCGGGGGCTGTGGGACATGGCCGTGAAGACCGCCGACGACCCGCTCGCCCGGATGGCGCTGGTGCCGCGGGTGCTGGAAGCGCGGGGGCTGGATGCCACGCCGCCGATCGTGGCCGGGCTCAGACGTATCGGCGACGAGGCGACGATCGGTGTGCTCGACATCATCCTGCGCGACGAGATCGGTCACGTGGCGCTGGGCGACCGGTGGTTCCGGCATTTCTGCGCGGAGCGCGGGCTCGACCCGGAGCCGACCTATCTGGCGCTGATGACCGACTTTGACGCGCCCTGGCCACCCAAGCCCTTGAACGTCGAAGCCCGCCGGAAGGCGGGCTTCAGTGAGGCCGAGATCACCCGGCTGGAAGGCGGCAGGCCGCGCCGCGAGGCTCAGAGCGAGCCGTAGGAATGCAGGCCTGACAGGAACATATTGACGCCCACGAAGGCGAAGGCGGTGACGACGAGGCCGATCACCGCCCACCAGGCCAGCATCGCACCGCGCAGGCCCTTGGTGAGCCGCACGTGCAGCCAGGCGGCGTAATTGAGCCACACGATGAAGGCCCAGGTTTCCTTCGGGTCCCACTGCCAGTAGGTGCCCCAGGCTTCGGCAGCCCACAGGGCGCCGAGGATGGTGGCGATGGTGAAGAAGGCGAAGCCGATGGCGATGGCCTTGTACATCACGTCGTCGAGCACTTCGGGGGCGGGCAGGCGGCTGGCGAGGATGCCCTTGCGCACCAGCAGGTCGGCGACGCCGATCATCGCCGCCAGCGCGAAGGCGCCGTAGCCGATGAAGTTGGCGGGCACGTGCACCTTCATCCAGTAGCTCTGCAACGCCGGGATCAGCGGCTGGATCTCCTGGGCCTCGCGGGAGAAGGTGTACCACAGCAGGAAGGCCACCGCCGCCGAGATCACCAGCAGCACGAAGGCGCCCATCCGGCGGGTGGCGTAGCGGCCTTCGTAGTAGAGGTAGAGCAGGGCGGTGATCAGCGAGAACAGCACGAAGACTTCGTAGAGGTTGCTGATGGGGATGTGGCCCACGTCGGTGCCGATCAGGTAGCTCTCGTACCAGCGCACCAAGAGGCCGGTGGTGCCCATCGTGGCGGCGCTCCAGGTGAGGGCGGAGCCGGTCTTTTCGGCAAAGTCGGAGCGGGCCAGCAGGCCCAGCCAGTAGGCGCCGGTGGCGATGAAGACCAGCGCGCTCATCCACATGATCGCCGTCTGGCTGGAGATGAGGTACTTGAGGAAGAACACCTTCTCGGCCCGGGCGAGATCGCCTTGGTACAGGCTGATGCTGGCGAGCGCCAGCGCCGTCGATACCGCCAGGAAGAGCCGGAAAGGCTTCCAGGCCCAGCCGATGGCGGCGATCGCCGGCACGGTGAGCACCAGGATCAGCTTCTCGTAGATGTCCATGAAGCCGCCGTACTGGCGCAGGGCAAAGGCCGCGCCACCCGCCAGGGCGAGGGCGAAAAGCCAGTCGCCAGGGCCCACGCGGCGGAGCAGGGCGCTGTTGTCGGTGTGGGCAATGTCCATGAATGGGCCTCTTGGAAGCGGTTTGGGGCCGGTCAGGCCGGTGTTGCAGGTTTGAGGGCGGCGGCGATGCCGTCCCGATGGCGCCGGAAGGATTCTTCCACGTCCATCGACTTGCGGTTGGAGCTGAGGGCGATGAGCGCCTCACCCGAATCTTTGATCAGCACGAAGAGCCGACGTTCGCGGATGTAGAGCATCGCGAACACGCCCAGCACCAGCAGCAGCGAGCCGAAATAGACAATCGGCTTGCCCGGCGAGCGGGTGACCTGCAGCACGGTGGCGCGCACCTCGTCGAAACCCGCCAGCTGGAAGAACACCGGCGCGCCGTAGTGCAGGCTGTCGCTGGTGGCGTTGAGGGTGTCGCGGACCAGTCGGGCGGCGGCACCGTCCAGCGAGATGGCGGGCAGGCCGGCGTCGGCGCGGGCGAGCTTCCAGGCTTCCCAGGTGGCGCCTTCGAGGATCTTGATGAAGACATCGGCGGCCTTGTCGCGCTCGGCTTCGGGGATGGTGCTCTCGATGAACTTGCCGAGGCTCTCGAAACCGCCGATGGCGAAGAGCTCCAGCGTCTTGCGGGTGGTTTCTTCCATCCGGCTGCGCACCGAGGCGTCCATCTGGCCCACGGCGGTGGCGGCAAAGCGCCGGGCGAGTTCGGCGTGGCGGGATTTGTCGAGCAGCTGGCGGCGGATCATGAACCAGCTGTCCGGCTTGCCGTCGGCGTCCATCGGGATGCGCATGAAGCGGAACTGGGCGGAGGGCGAATCGCGCATGCCCGAGAGCATGTACCAGGCGCCGTCCTGCTGGATGGGCTGCATGTAGGTCTGGTATTCGCGGGCCTGGCCGGCGGAATCCCGCAGCTTGTACTGGAAACTCGGGCCGACGTTCTGCATGTCCTTTTTGGTGGGCGACTTGGCGCCGCTGCCCAGGTGCTTTTCGAGGCTGGCCATGGTGCCGCCTTCGGCAGGCTGGTCGTTGGCCATGTTCTCGATATTGAAGGCGCGGAAGCTGCCAAGCTCGAGGGTGTGGTCGAGGCCGGCGGTGGTCACCTTGACGGCGTCGCCGATGGCGCCTTCGAGCGGAAAGTCGGTGCCGGCGCCGGGGCGCAGGTCGTGGGCGACGAGCTTGAGCTTTGTTCCGCCGTCCTCGAAGCTCGCCTGATACATCATCACGCCGTCGAACTCGAAGGGCTTGTTCACCTCGATGGTCTTCTCGACGGATTTGCCGCTGGCGGTGTCGGTGATGATGATGTCGCTGGCGAAGCGCTTGGGCATCCCGCTTTCGTAATGATCCAGATGGAACTTCTTGAGGGACACGCTGAAGGGCAGATCCTGCAGCAGGATGCCGTCCTGCACGTTGAGCACCGCCACGTTGGCGCTCTTGCCCTCGGGGATGAAGACGTTGCCGCGGAAGCTCCAGTTGTCGAGCCCGAGCCGGCTTTCGGGGCCGATGTCGGAGATCAGCTGGTTGCCAGATGTGACCACCTTGCCGCCCATCGCCATCTGCGCCTTGAGGGGCAGGTTGCCGTCGAGCAGGCCGCCGAGACAGATCAGCACGATGGCGGAGTGGGCCAGGAAGTAGCCGATGCGTGACCAGCTGCCCTGCTTGGCGGCAAGGAGCACGCCGTCGCCGCGGGAGTTGCTGCGGGCGGTGAAGCCCGCCCGGGTGAGGTAGGCGCTGGCGGCGGCCTGGGCTTCGGCAGCGGGCAGCGCGCAGGGCACCCGGTCGTGGTGCTGGAACTGGGCGAGGGAGTTTTCCTTGGCGTGCTCGCGGAAGCTGCGCATGTCGAGCAGCATCGGCCGGGTCTGGCGGACGATGCAGACGCTGGTGGAGATCACCAGGAAAGCCAGGATGGTGAGGAACCAGACGGAGTTATAGACCGCGTAGAGGCCGAGCTTCTCGAAGATCGGGAACCAGAAAGGGCCGAACTGGTTGAGGTAGTTGTTGTAGGGCTCGTTCTGCTTGAGCACCGTCC
>NZ_CALAYQ010000125.1:0-17243 GCF_937894855.1 uncultured Zoogloea sp. | reverse complement strand
GGCGCCCGCTATGCACGGCAGTTCGGGGAGGCGTGAGATGTGTGTAATGGGATGCCTTCAATGAACTGCAGGGTAGATTAAAAATATTGTCATTATCCGAAAATCCACCTAATCTCATATCGTGGTTGATAGCGCTGCTGGAGAGTCGTTCGATTCGTCCGGCCCGGCGCGAAGACGCCGCCTCATCTTCTAACGGTCACCGCTTTCAGGGAGACGCAGGATGCCTGCAGTCAAGCTGTTGCTAAAAGAGAAGTTCGGGGAAGAGGCGGTTTTACTGGACCTGTTTGGCGCACCGTTGAACGTCGACGATGGCGCGGACTCGTCCGAGCTCGTGGCAGAAACGAACTTGTCGACGACGCAATTCAACGTCAAGTTCGAGGGCCATACCAAATTTCCATCCGTCGACAAGGAGGACGTCGAGGTTTCTGCGACCGTCTTGCTGCATGGCGGCAAGCTGACGCGGTTTCAGAGCATCAACGTCACTCTCGTCATCCATCGCGAAAACAAGAATGTGGCGACGGTCCGAGAGATCCGCGCCCTGAAGCAATCGGTGAATGTTGACTGGCCGGGCTTGACCGTCCAACAGTGCCTCGCCGGGCTCACCCTAGGCGAAAAGCCCGTCCAGGTAACGCTCTGGCCTGAAGACGGGCGGCTCGCAAACTTCGAGCTGCTTGGCGTGCAGTTCGCGTTCACCTGTTTCCTCACTTTCTCGGCTGACGGCGTGCGTGGGGGATGCGAGGCGACCGAGAACACACTGGATGAACTCCACAAGTCGCTGCGGGATCTGTTTGGGCAGGCCATCACGGTGACAGAGATCTCGAAGGTGTCGGCCGAAGTCTTCGATGACGCTTGGACCGTACACCTGCAGGCTGCCTTCAATATCCCCGCTTTTGCCGATGGTGAGGGCGAGCTGAAGATTACGGCCACTCGCCGCGACAATACAAAGTGGACGATCGAGTCCACCGTCCTGCTCGCGAACACGCGTCGCTGGGGGGATCCGCAGGGCTGGTTCCAGATTGAGAAGCCGATCCTCAGTCTGCGTTTCACCGAGGACGATCCAGGGAAATGGAAGGTCAAGCCCCGGCTCGGCGGCAAAATTACCTTCCTCTCCACCGCAGCGGGCCGCCTGAGCAAGGACATCGCCGATTGGTTCGGCGACCTGTTCGAGGGCATGAGCACCGAGTTCGACAGCGGTTTCGAAGCCGAGCTACTGACCATTACCTTGCGCCCATTTACGCCGTTCAAGCTCAAGGCCCTCGAGATGTTCGAGCTGCGCGTGCCGCGCATCGACCTCAAGTGGCTCGAGAAAGAGAAAAGAATTACTTTCGATCTGCAAGGCATCGACCTGCGGCTCGATATCATCGGCGACGTCAGCCTTCGCGGAACCATCCCCCTCCTTAGCTTCGATCCCTTTTCCGGCAAGCTGACCCGCGGCGCTGCCAACCAGCTGAGCGTCGATCTCTCGCTCTCGGCACCGGGCGGTGTCAAGGGCAGTGCGCGGGTGGAATATGTGACCAATTCGACGTTGCGTTACCTGGAAGGCAGGGGGCAGTTGAGCACACCCACCCTGCCAGGTGTGGCAGTCGCCTTCCGGGTTGGGCAGTTCCGCGCGAAGCCGGACGAGGACTGGACTCCCACCGTGCTGCTTTATGCGGATACGAAAGTCGCGATCTCACTGTTTCCGCTGGTTTATGTGCAGCAAATCGGGCTCGCTGTGGGCGTCAACTGTGAGATTCAGGGCACCTCGCGTCTTACACTGGCCGAGGCACGTCGGCGCGTGCAGCAAGGTTTGCCGGACGTCAGCGATCCCACGGTGTGGACACCGTCCAAGGACACCGGCCTCACCTTGCTCGCGCGCCTCTTCCTCGGGCCGACGGGCGATAACAAGGCGGCGGGGTTCTACGCCGCGGACATGACGCTGATCGTCACATCCGAAGCGCAGGCGACGGCCTTTGGCAAACTGTGGCTTTATACCAAAGTCGAGGATGCGCGCACGGGCGAGTTCCAACAGCGTCCCGCCGGCGTGGCCTTGATCATGCTGGATGCGCAGGAGCCCTCATTGCGCATTGCGGCACAGACAACCGGCAACGGCCTGTCCAGTATGAGGTCGGAAGGCTTGGCTGGCCAGCTGATGGGGTTCAGCCTGAGGCCGATGCGCCTAGCGTTTGAAGCTACGAAGAACGGCATCGCCCTCTATCTCGGTCCCAATGAAGTGAGCGGCAGCCTCGGTCCGCTCAGCGTGCAGGCTACGTCGCTGCTCGCATTCCGCGCACGCATCGATGACGGCAGGTCCATTTCCTACGTGATGTCGCGCTCGAACCTGCGCGCCGGGTTCAATTGGAACGCCTCGGCGGCGGTCGGGGTGGTCAGCCTCCGCGCGAGTTTCAGCGCGGGGTTCGCCGCTGATCTGCTGCTGCTCGGCACATTCCGCAACGGTGCGCTCACGGTGTACGGGGATGCGTCGATCGCGATGAATGCCGCGCTGTCGCTGCACGCGAGCGTCGGCTTCAGCATCACGATCGATTGCTTGTTCGACACCTACAAGATCTCCTGGTCGGAGGACTACGACTTCCGACTGGAAGTGCATGTCGACCTCGGCCTGGAGGCTGCGCTGACGACGGGCGGCGAGGGCTTCGGCCTACGCGGCCATGCCATGGCCAGCGTATCCGTGCTCGGGATCTCCGCGTCGCTCACGGTGCCGGTGGCGGTCAATACCGGGGTCGTCGAAAAGGCGCGACTCGAATACCGGGCTGCCGACCAAGACATCAAAACACTGCTGGGGATCTGAGTCATCATGGACCTGCTGTTCCTCAAGAGGCTGGACACAACCCATTGGCTCGCGCTGCGCATGCCGCCGGACCTGAATATCGCTGCAGGTACCGACAACGCGGGGCAGGTGGCGTCGGGGCAGTGGACGCTGGACGCAGTGCCTAATTTCGATTGGGCCGGTGCCCGCTATTTCGGCCCGGCCGCCCTAGAGAAAGGCGAGAAAATCTCGCTTACCTGGATGGAGAGACCAAAGGAACGCTTCGCAGGCCGTGCCTTTGATGGCGTCCTCGCCGACGTGAGCGACATGGCCGAGTCGGAGACCACGAATAACATCAAGCAGCAACTGGAAGATGCACAGACCAAAGCGGGCGTATCGCTCCCCCTACGGGCCTATCGCGCATACGTCGAAACTCAAGGGGGTAGCAACCGAAGTATCGAAGACTGGATCGCGAACTTGATCGCCATCCTCTCCGATCGTCCGGGCAAGCTGCCCATTGAGGCCTTCGGTGGCTTGCTGTTCCTGGTCGAGGCCGACGGACCGGTACCTCAGGGCGACGGGATCTTCGTCGATGAAGAGGAACCGACAAAGGCTGCTCCGGCCGAACTCCTAGTGAAGGCATTCCAGCATAGCAAAGGCGTCTCGTTCGAATGCGCCGATGCGGTAGGTAGTTCTGCTTACACCAACAGCAGCGTGCACGACGCAATCAGCGGCGGCACAAAGTATTCGGGCTACTACCGGATTACGCGGACGCTGGGCGTCGTCGAGCGTCCATCGCGCCGCAGCGGCCTGGTTGCCATACCGTACGAGGTGGACGATGCGCCAAGTTGGAATTTAGCGGTGCCCGACATGCCAGCCAAGGAGCGGTGGCCGCAGCGCCGCTTTCTGCTGGCCGACAGCTTGGCACCGGACGAGCTCATCGGCGAGTTGCTCAACTACCGGATCGAGCTGCTCAATCCCCATGGACGGGTGGTGCGCGCAGGACGGGTCATGCTGCAGCGGCATCGACTCGATCCACCGGCAGCCATCGCGCGTGCGACGGCGCGTCTCGTGGCCGGCCCCGGCGCTGGCGACGCCACGATGGCGATCCGCTTCGATCTCCCCCCCACGGAGAAGTCGACGGGCGTGGGACTCGAATTGGTTGTGTACCGCTTGGAGAGTCCGGCGCTGCCGACCGGCTTCTATGGCGATGCGGACGATACCTCGGTGCAGGTGGCGCGCCTTCTGTCGGACATCGATCCGGCCGCCTTCATGGACGTGCGTGCCAGCGACCAGCTGCCAACCGGCGCCTCGTCGGAAAGCGCACAGGCGAACCTGTCGAATCATGGGCTGACGCCATTTGTAAGGATCCATCTGGAGGAACTTGGGCCGCGCGAGCAGTCCAAGCCTGGGCCAACCGACGATAGCCCCTGGTCCCAGTGCCAATGGGAGGTTGGCATCAAGGGACTAGATGAGCTATTGCCGCGCCGCCGTGCCGTGCGAATCATGCTCGCGCTGCGACGCCTCGTTGCGGCGGACTCGGCGGGCGCGGTCTTCGACGGGCCGGTGCTGGAGTCGCCGGTGCTGGAGCCGCAGATGCTGATCGGCTTCGATGCGAACAATGCCGAGCGCGATCAGATCGTCCCACATTTCGAACAGTTCTGGGAGGAGCCCGTGGAGCTTGGGCTGCTGGATGTGGACCAAGTCTTCTTTTCTGAAGTCGATCCGCCGGGCGAAGGTCCTCCGCCCAAAGAGGCCGAAAATCTTGCCCGTGTGCGCATGCAGGTGCAGCACCTTATACACAATGCGACAGATGAAGCGGAGCTGGTCGGCGGATACCGCATCTGGATGCGGGACCTGCCAGCGCGCCATGCGCAGGGCTGCCCGTTCGAAGCACTCGCTGTGGTGCAGGCGGTCCCCCAACTGGTCAAGGCCTACGCACCGATCGAGGTGGGGCGGCAATGGTGGGTAGAGGTCGTTTCGCCAAAAGATGGCGAGGATAAGGGTGTGCCGGACACCTTCCTGGCTTCTCCGTCTCCGCAAGCCATGATCCGGAGCGGAAAGGAAGTTGGCATGGCCGAAAAGGTTGCGGAGGCGCTCAATGGGCTGTTGAAGGATATTCAAGATGACAAGGCATCGAAGCGCGACGTGCGCGGCGGCGCGCTGTTGCTCCAGTTCTGGCGCTCGCTGGACCCGAGCGACTGCAAGGAAGTGATCCTGACCATCGCGCAGCGGCGTGAGCTGACGCGCGTCGGTGCGGAAAAGTGGTTGGCCGATCCCAGCTATCCCAGCGGCAACTGGATCTTCTTTTGCGACCAGAACGGCGCCTACCTGGGGCGCGCATGGACGTTCAAAGGCAAAACGGCTGGCCTTGTGAAGCGTGGCTACATTCTGAACGAAGTGCCGAACACCGAGGACACGGTGGCCGTGGACGACTTTGGCCAGATGACTTGGAACTGGACCGGGCTGCAGGACGCGTGGCACCACGAACTCGAATGGGTCATCGAGCCGCTGTCGCGCTACGCCCCGCTGCGCAGGCGCCTGCTGACGCAGCCAGCCAGCGAGCCGGGCGACCGCCCCAAGGTTGAGCCCAGGCACCCGGCCCCTACGTGGCAGGAGGGCCTGGCCAAAGACGGCGTTCCAGAGGCCAATGTCCACCGGCTGGCCATCTTGAGGCGAATGCCCTTGACGGGGCGTGTTGGGCTGATTCCGGTGCCCGATGCCGAGGAGGATGCCTTCGTCTGGAAGGTCATCCCGCCGCCGGAGTTCCGGCGAGCGACGCACAACACCCATGCGCGCACGGCCCTTGGCGCCTTGCGCCTGGAGGTCATCGAGGCCAGTGCCAAGACGATGCTGGCAGAGTACTTCAAGCCTGCCGAGAAAGTGGACCCACTCATCAAAGACTGGTGCAGGCATCCGCCTCTTGACACTTCCGATCCTCCCGCGACGCTGGGGTCTCTCGAAGAAGGACATCAGCTAGTCATCGATCAACCGGCCTGTTTCCAGGTGATGCTGACGGTCAGGCCGCGTGCCGACACGAAGCCGGGAGAAGAGACTCATCTGGGGCAGATGGCGGAACGCGTCCCGAAGACTTTTAAAAATGACAAGCAGATTTATTTTGATCATTGTTTCCCGCGCGGGCTGGGGTCGGAACTCGTCGTGCCGCTCGCGCGGCTAGGCTGGAGCTACATGGGTTCGGCGCGGCCTACGGTCGCAGAAGTGATAGGCCGTGCAACCACTGATAACGTGTCGATCGGGTCTATGCCTGGTCTTCGCCTGCCGGATCCTGACGCCTTGATGACAGTGTTCGTCAAGAGTGATGACGATGTGCTGATTCCGTGCGCCTACTTTTTCGGCTCAGCAGTTGCCCAGGATTACATGTCGGCGCTGGCCCATTGGCCGAAGGTGGACTCAGACACTGTGAGGTGGGGTGTTGCATATTGCGACAATAAGGTGGTGACCAATATCACCTTGACCAACGGCGGCGGCAACGCCGGGGATCTGTTGCTGCTGCTGGAAGGTCTGGACGCGTCTCGCCTGCGCGTCCTGTGGAAGCGCGGCAGAGAGTCATCAGAACTCCTGACGCCACGCCTACCCGGAGAGTGAAGCAGATATGTCTAAAGAACGCCTGCCTGCGCTGCTGCTGGACGATGCTCCCCCCAATGACGGAGTCGTCTCCGACAAGCCGTTCACCGGATTCGACGGAAACCCGGCAACCGCGGAATGTGGCTACGTGGTGAAGGGGCGGCTACTTGCCGTGAGGGGCACTAAAGAAGAGACCCTATACGGCAAACTTCAGGACAAGGTGATCACCCGCACCGACGGCGACTGGATTGCCAGTTGGTGGGTAGACATGGACGATCCCCTGGGTCACGTGAAGCGTGAATTCGGTCTCGCCGACACAACGTCCATCCAAGCCGAGGCAGTGCAGATCGACGACGCAGAGCTGCTGGGCACATCAGGTCGGGCGCCCGGTAAGCCCGGCACCCTCACCTCGACCCATTGGAACGCGGGCGTGACCGGAGGCCTGGTCGCTAGCGTTCTGGGCGTACCTGTCCCGCTGCAGCCGGATCAAATCAAGCGTGACGGCGACGTGGTGACCTTTGAGGAACAAGGCCAAGGCGACGGGAGCCGCGCCGGCCATTCCCTGAAGATCAGATGGAAGTACACGGAGCGCGATACCGGCACGCAGCGCATCGACCAAGGCCTCGACCTCAAAGCCAGCGTCGCACTACTGATGGACGAGGTGGCTGACAGTGCTTGGGAGGCCGGCAGACCGCTGTGGATCCGCACCGCGAATGGCTTCATTCGCTGGCATTCCAAAGAGAAGGATTGCCTGTCCAAAGAGAAGGATTGCCTGTCCAAAGAGAAGGACTGCCTGTCCAAAGAGAAGGACTGCCTGTCCAAAGAAAAGGACAACCTGTCGTACCGCGCCACCTCGGAAAGCAGGAGCGTCGATGTGACTGGCTGGCTCCCGGCAATTCCTTCGGGCGGCTTTGTGCGCCTGTTGCTCGATGCGAGCGGCGACAAGATCCTGACGGTCACGGCGAGCAGCCAGACCGCCGAACTCACGATACAGGATCCCGCGCTGATGATCGCGGTACCCCGCTCCTGCTGCAACGGGCGCGATCTCGCAGTGGCGTTGCTGCCACCGGACGACGCCAGCGTGACCGGAACGCTGTGCGTCGTGAGCCGAGCGCTGGCACCTTCGGATAGGCTCTGCACCGCGACGTTAGGGCTGACTACGATCGATGCTTCGATCAGCCCTGAACTGGTTCTCACCGTCGCCCAGCCAGAAAGCGCCACCCAATACTTCGCGCCCGCGAATAACTGGGTGCGGCTCGCAGAAAGCGCCGCCAACTGCGCCGTGGGCCTGGCACGAGCGCGTGTTCTGTTGCCGCACAAGGTCGAGTCCGGCAAGTTCAAGCTCGTGCTGGGGCGCGATATTGCAGCCGATAACGTGGGCGAACTCGACAAAAAGGCGGCAACATCGATCGCCCTGCCTGTGGTCGATGGGAAGGTCCGGTCGGTCAGCGGCCCGCTCGCGAAGTTTGACATCTCAAGCGACGGGCCTGTCGATTACCGCAGCGAAATCTGGCCGCCGTCGCTGGAGAGCGAGATGAGCGAAGAACCAGCCGTGTTGCGTGGCCTCTACCGCCGGTCAAGCGCGCAAGGATCGTTTGCCGCAGATGAGTTGCCGCCCTACACAGCCACCCAAGTCGTCGCGACCGAAGTCGCCACGCCGACCTTGCCGCGATTGCTGCTCGAGAACGCCGACACACGCTGGCACTATCAGCGGGTAGCACCAGACAAGGAGACGGCGCAGCTGCGTTTCTTGCAACGAACCTTGAGGGGTCGGCGCGGCTGGGTGGAGGGCCTTAACTTCCTCGGGCGCCCCGACAACATGACGGGGCCGATCGACTATCTCGAACTGGAGGGAGCCACAAAGCATGTGCGCAATTGGCTGCGCCTGAGCAACGACACTCTGGTATCGCGAGACGCCACGGTATCGGCGGCCGGCACGCCTGACCCGACCACGCCTCAATACTACGAAGGCCAAGGCCAGGCGATCGAACCGCTCGTCACAAAGCTTGGCGAACGAGACAAGCCTGAAGAGAGGGGCAGTCTCTCGCTGTTCATCCTCCGGGAAACGCTGTCAAATGCCGATGGCTCGTCGAGCTTCGTCCTGGAATTGATCGGACAGGAGGCCCCAGTTAGGCTCAATCTCGAGTCCTTCAAGGATCCGGTTCCGGTCGTCAACCGGCTCGTAATCGCCGTGGCCAATCCCAAGCTCGGCGAAACCTCCGAAGAACAAGACGCGGGCAGAAAGCCGAAACAGCTGACAGACCCCTGCAGGCTGGCTCTGAAGACTTTGAACCGGCTGTATCTCGAACTTGAGCGCGAAGCTGGCCATTTCGTCGTGCGGCGGGGCATGGTTGGCTGGAGCGCGAGCGGGGCCTTCGGCCTGTTGGCCGATGCCAATGTGGGGCTTGAAGTCACCGAGATATTCGAGCGCAAGGGCGGCGCTCTATCGCGTACGGTCGAGTTCAACGGTGCGCTCTCCGTGGCCAAGGCCGTTCCCCGGGCCAAGGATGTGGATCCTCTCAATTACGCCTATAGCCTGACAGCCTATTTCTGGGCAGCGACCTGGAAACTCTCCGTAGACGCGAGTGCGTCTACCCTGCGTGTCATTGGCTATCACGGCTGGACCTACGAAAAGAAAACAAAATGGTTCGCATCGATGCAGGATGCCCGCGTGGCCGGAGGGCGGCTCGACCTGTCGGCCGACTTCGCCGTGATGGAGGCCAAGACCGCAAGTGCCATTGATTCCCGTGGTACGGACAGCCCGTGGCAAGCGGTTCGCCGCCATCTCTATTCCGTCGCTGTGGACACATCATCGAGAGCTGGCAGCCAGCGGACCAACAAGATTGCGGGCTTCCTGAAACTGCGGCACGCGGCTGAGCAACGGTTCAGGTTCGTTGAGGACTCCGAGGTCAGGGATTTGCGGCTGATCCCCGATTGGCAAGCGACGGAGCGCGATATCGTGCCCTTGTTCTCCGACTTGCCGCGGCCGTCACGGCCCGAGCGCATGACCTGGCTGCGTCCGCAGGAGACGCAGGGGTATCGCCTCAATACCGGCATGAAGGAGGGCTCGCCCGGTGAGTACCTCGATGTCGAGTTTCACGCGTTCGCTAGGGATGTACAGCCCGGCACAGGCTCCGAGCTATTCGCCTGCAGCCTGGTGGGGGAAATCGGCCGTGAGGACGGAATTCCGCGCTGGGTTCCCGCGCCGTTGCGAGGCGGCGATACACCGCCTGCGAAGCATCCGGAGGCGCCTGCGGGAGCCCCATCGAGCGCGGCGTATCGCCTATGGCTATTCGACGGACCGCCTCGCATGGTGGCCGAATGGGCGGAGGGTTCGACGGCCCTACACACGCCTGAGGAGGAGGCCCGGAGGACTCTGGCGCGCCTGGGTTGGACAAGGGAAGCAGTGCTGGAGGCCGACCGGGGCCACGGGCCTGAGGCAGTCACGTGGACTGTGGTGGATTCACCCTTGCTAAACCGCGAGGCGAGCATCGGCTGGTTCGCGTGGCCGCTGAGGGCACTCGGCGACAAAGATTCGCTTGCCGAGTGGCCGCAAGACGTATTACCGCGAACACGGCAGGTGCCTCAATACGAAGCGAAGGCCCCCCGCGCGTTTTCGATCGAGGTTGCGTTCAAGGACGACATGCCACACGCCGGTACAAGTGCGACGCGTGCGCCCATCCTGCTCGATCTCGAGTCGAGTGTTACGAGCGAGGTCGCTGTTCCCGTGAAGTTGCGCAGTGCGGGCTTGCGCGCGGGAGCCTGGTATCGGCTGGTCGACTACGACGGAAACGACATTCGCAGTGCCATGTTCTCCCCCGCGGCGCTGCCCAAGTGGGGTAACGAGGGCAAGCTCATCACGGATCCGCCTGGACTCTTCCGCTGGGATCAACACACTGTTAGTGTTTTGGGCGTCGTCCCGCCCAAAGCAGGCGTCGTACCCGAGGACGTGTATCTGCTCCTAGTGCCGACTGAAGCTTCCGGCGTCAAAGTCGTCCAATCCGACGAAGAGTTGGTGATCTGGGATCAGGATGTGCAGGGACAAAAGGTCGATCTGACAAGGCTCTATAAGCCCTTGGAAGATGCTGCAACTCCAGGGGCTAAGCGAATAGGTATCCGTATGCCGCTCGGCAAGCCGTTCAGGATGTTGCTGGTGGAGTTCTGTACCGGTACGGAAGACGACCCTGTCGTGCTTCAGAGGCACAAATACTTCGATGGTGGTGCCGAGCGCCTTGCCGGGCTCTTCGACGGGAAGGGGCAATTGCAGGCCTTCGGTACTGAGCAGGTCAGCTTCTATCCTGAGAGCATACCAGATGCATCCGAAGCTATTCAGTGGACGCGTTTTTCAGAATGGCAATACCTAGGAAAAGCGGATGACACTGTAACAGGCTGGTACGTCGCCACTGTCGACATTGAAGGGCGAGTCACGCTTTACCGCTAAATAAACGCACCAAACCACGATGGAGGCGAGTTGAAGTGCTTATCTGAGGGACGGCAGAGGTGCGAAGTCACAAACACAAGCTTGCCTACCTACACGAGTTGCCCGCAAAAAGCCTGCGCTTCGATTCATTGTCTCCCCCAGAAAGGTAACTATGTACTGCCAACCAACCGATCACTGGTCCGCATGCGCGCTGCGCGTCAAGAAGGCGATGACCGAAACCAACGATCCTGCGGTCGCTATCGCGGCTGCATCAGAATGGGCCAATCTCTATCGAGCCCTGTATCTTGCGAATGCGCAGGCTACGTGGACGGCAAGCGACCAGGACCGGATGGAGGACGCTCTGGAGAAGTTGTGGGACGAAAGCGTCGGCAAATACCTCGACCCGGCTGACATCGCGCTTGATGCCGCGCTCGAGCGGTTCGCCCCCACGTTGGCTGCCATGGTCGGGTGGCTGAGCGCCCCTGCGACGGTGTTCTTCTATGCCCTACTGGCACCCAGCCCGGTGGCGAACGATTTCACCGAGGCGAAGCTAGCGAATAACGAAATCTCCGAACTCGTTCTCTCGAAACTACCAGTTCCGACGCAGGGGGTGATCCAGTTGCGCTTCACGCCGTACGTCAATGGTGCTTTTCAGGAATGCAAGGGCGGCACGCTACCCTAGAGCCTGTGGACATTTGAGCCAAAAGCTTGGTCAAGGGGCTGTTCACACAGGCTGATTTCTGTCTAAGTCCTGTCTTTTCGAGCCGCTGCACGAGCGCGGTCTTAAAACCGTGATGCCCTCTCCCCCTACACGCGAGCGTTAGAGGCCCTTCGACAAATACCTTTAGCGCAATCGTAATCTGGTCGAACGATGGTTTTGTCGTGTCAAACAGTTTCGGCGCATCGCAACCCGCTACGACAAGCGTGGCATCCCGCTTCGCGTCGTTCGTCTGCGTATGTGCCGATACCATTAAATTTCCACATATCCTAATCGTTTGTCTCCCTGATCCGCACCGCCAAATTTCTCTTCCGTTTACGTCATTGCTTGCCATAAGGTATATCAAAATAGAATGCCAAGAGGCGTGCTGAATTTATTTTTAGTTTAATAGGATTAGGGACGCGTGACATGCCGGTGATTAACGAAACCTTGGATTCGATTATTGATCTGCTCGGCAAACTGGTCTCCCGTCCCAGCCAGGGGGGAATAGATTCACCTCTGCCGTTGTTGAATGTCATCTCAAACTGGCTCGACGGGCAAGGTGTTGCCCATCACTGGCTACGCGGCGACAACGGCACACCCCTTGGCGTCTGGGGTGAGATCAAGGGGCAACGGAGCGGACCCACCTACTTGCTCAATGCCTGCGCTGATACAGCTCCATTTGGCGAACGCGGTGCTTGGCGCCATCCGCCGGACCGACCGACCATCGAGAATGGGTGGATGTACGGGCGAGGCAGTGCGGACAGCAAGGCAGGCATCGCCGTTTTCTGTCACATCCTGGCCGATTTTTTGCAATATCGGGAATCGTTCGCTGGCAGCCTCGGCTTTGTCTTCGATGCCGAGGAGCACACGGGTGCCTTTTCTGGAATCTACAGTTACATTGCAACGCGCGGCAGCGAACCGATTGCTGGTGTGATGATAGGCTACCCAGGCAACGACCGCCTGGTGACTGGCGGGCGTGGCTTTTTGCGGGTGCGACTGACTATGCACGGTATCGGTGCGCATTCGGGAGCCTCCAGCAATCGAGGCATTAACGCGATTGAACGGGCCGCTATGTTTATGAACCTTCTGGTCGCCGAGCCCCTTCCCGACAGCGACAAAGCCTTCCCCTTGCCTCCCCAGATCACTGTCACCGGCCTCCGGGGTGGTGGCAGCTATTCGCTGGTGCCAGACCATTGCGAGTTGGAACTCGATATTCGCCTGACCCCGGCCTTCAATGAAGATCGGGCGCGCCAAATTGTCGAAAATCTCGTTGCCCGAGAAGAATCGAAAAGTCTAGCTCCATGCACTGAGATCGCGTGGCAAACTGGCTGGCCTGCCTACTGGCTCGACCCGACCCAACCCATGGTTCGGGCTCTGGCCTCGGCTGCTGCTGAGGCATTCGACCACGACGTTCCGACTGGGGTAGTTGGACCTTCTAGCATCGCCAATTACCTCAGCACCCTAGGCATTCCGGCCACGGCCGGTCTCGGTGTCACTTACCGCAACATTCATGCCCCAAATGAGTGCGTTCGTCTTGATTCGCTAGTCCCCACGTTTAGCGCCTATCGCAACGCCTTGCGGCAACTTCTGCGGTAATAGTCCGATGCATGCAGCAAGAAAGCAGGGAAATTCCAATGAACGATAGCCAAACAACAACCGACGGCTTTCACGAACAGGAGTTGCGCATTGCCTTGGTCATGAACGGCGGCGTCAGCCTGGCGGTCTGGATCGGCGGCGTCGCACAGGAAATCAACCGACTGGTCAGGGGTGAAACAATCTACGGTCGCCTTTGTCGCGATCTTTCACTGCGCCCCCGGGTAGACGTCATCAGTGGCACCAGCGCCGGCGGCATTAATGGTGCCTTGTTGGCCCTCGCTATGACTCAGGGGAAGCCGCTTGACCCGCTTCGCGACATCTGGCGCGACAGCGGCGACATTCTCTCCTTGCTCCGACAGCCAACCCAGGATGACCCGACTTCACTGCTTGACGGTGGCTATTTCTACAAGGAGCTACTCGAAGGTTTCACCAAGATCATCCGGCAACCGGGACGGATGCAACCCCCTGATCAGGTGCCGATCGATCTCACCCTGACTACCACTGTACTGCGAGGCGAGGTACGCGACTTTCCGGATGACGTCGGCACCCTCATCCGCGACGTCACTCATCGCGGCCAGATTAAATTCCGCCGTGGCCCAGATGTCGCCGAAGATCCTTTCAACAACCGGGAAATTGTCACCAAACTGGCTACTGCAGCACGGTGTACTGCATCCTTTCCGGGCGCCTTTGAGCCTTTCTACCTCCCCGCCCCGGGCGACAAGGCTACCGCTGGCGGCGCCCCCGTCGCCAGCCTGGATGGGCACACCAACTTCACCCTCGGCTGCTTTGTTGTCGATGGCGGCGTGCTCGACAATAACCCGCTCGAGTCGGCCATTGATGCTGTCTTCCAGCAACGGGCCGAGGGCGAGGTCAGGAGGGTACTCGCCTATGTCGTCCCCGACCCCGGCCGTATCTCGGATCCGCCTTCCGAAAAGACCGGGCAAATTCCCTCGATGGCCAGCACGGTACTCGCCTCGCTGGTAAACATCCCTCGCGTTGAAACGATTTCCCACCAGCTACGTGCCATTACCGAGCACAACCAGAAAGTTTCGCAGCAACGTGACACTCGTCTGCTCGTCGCCCGGTCTCTGGGCCGGGACAAAGCCATCGAAATTGCCCGCGCCGTTTTCCCCGGTTATCGCTTGCGGCGTATCCAGAGCGCAGCCGACTACATTGCCAACGCCCTGGCCGACGGAGCCGGCCGATATCGCGACGGAACTGGTCAAGGCGTCGCCCTTGGCCGCCGCTCCCGGCAGCAGATTACTCGGGCGCTAACAGAGACCAAGAAAACGCCGTGGGTCCCAGACACTTTTGACGCCCCTTCGCTCCCTGAATGGCGATGGGGTCTGTTCACCTTGGACAACATTATGTCCGTGGTTCTCGACATGTTGCGCCGCGGGATTGGCCTGGTACCGGCCAGGCGTAGTGAGAGCACCAATACTGTATGGAACGGCCTGATGGAAGCCCGCTGCCAGGCTTATAGCCTGGTCGCCAAGATTGCTGTCTTGCGCCGTCGCGATCAGGGCCACTGGTTGCGCCGCGGCATAGCCTTGGCCCCACAACTTGCCAGCCTGGAGCGTGGCAAGGACGAAGAAAAATTGCCAGCCCTTCTAGAAAGCGAGCTTCTGGAATGGGTCCGTCTCTTCGACGACAGGTCCAACCCATCATTGACGCTGGCAGAATTCAGCGTAATCGCCCAACAGATCGGACAGCTGCTCGTTTATAGTCTGCGTCCGCTGCAACAGGTGCTCGACCTCGGAGTTCCGCGCCGATTCGAGGAGAAATATTCCGACCTCAAAACCCTGGTGGAATTTTTCACGCAGCCCCTGACACAAAAGGGCACTAGCACCGAGGCTGCCTGCCAGCATTTGCTCACATTGGAAGTGGTGCACTATGCTTTCGGCGCTGACAACACCCGCGACCAGTATCTCGAACTCGTCCAGTTCAGCGCCAACGTATCCACTGCGTTCGGCGGCCCAAGCCGCCTTGAGGATAAGCTGACTGGCGTCCAACTCGGCCATTTCGGCGCCTTCTACAAGCGTGCCTGGCGCATCAACGACTGGATGTTCGGGCGCCTTGATGGCGCGGAGCGCCTCGTCCGCATCCTGATGAACCCGGCCCGCCTCTACCGCCTTTACGGGTGTGAGAAGGCCACCGGCGAAAGTTCGGTGATCGAAGCCATCCTTGATATGCTCCATGGCACGGTACTTTACGGCCTAAAGCTCGAAACTGACCGCATCCTGCTCCAGTTGCTGTGGGAAAGACGTCTGCCAGCCATGCGGGATGAACTCGATTTCCTGACCAGCAACACTAGTCTGCCCGAATACCTGCCAGAATGCTCGGCCATGGTTCTGGAACGGCTCCATCTCGATATCCTCCGCGACGAACTACCCGCTCTGGCCGACGCCATCGGCGACGACGAAGTCGATGGCGCCGATGGAGTCGGCAACGGCCCTAAATTCCTCAAACGTTTCCGGAATGCCCTCGCCAACGATTGTTCCTCTCTGGGTGGAAAAATTTCCTTGCCCGTTAGCGCTGCAAACCTGCCAGCTGAGGTGATCGTCCAGCTATTCAAGGACGCCAACGTCGGCAAGGAAAAACTGCTCGACGAAGCCGGAACCGACCGCTTCACTATCACCGCTGCGCGCAGTGCAGCCGTGGCAGTCTCTGCCCTGGCCGGCAAAAGTTCCGGCTTAAAGGGGCTGCGAAGTGTATTTTCGATTGCCCGTGCGCCCCTCGTCGCGCTCGACATCCTGATCCACGTTCTCACCAAGAAGAGCAAGACTCATGTCTTCGTGGCTCTCTACTGCATGGCTATGGCCGCCAGCGCAGTGATCCTGTTGGCCGAGTGGGTGGCTGGCGCCCATTGGTATGGCGTCGTCACCCTGCTAGCTGGCGCCATCTTGGCTGGGGGGTTGATTGTCGGATTGCACAGGTACCCCAAACTGCTAGTTAGTATCCTCGCAATGGCGATACTCTTTTGGCAGGTGCTGCCGATAATTCAGAAATGTGTAACTTAATGGTTTTTCCGAGGCAAGTTCACACCATTCTGAGCGGTTTGACACGAAATCTGCGACATCGTATGCGCAGTCGCCACCCCGTCTTGACGCCTCAGACCTTCAATCTCTCCAGGCGCTGAGTGAGCGCAGATAGATTCCTGTGTTCCCAGTGATCACCGTAGTCGTAGAGGTCGGTGAGCGACCCCATGTTCCCCCCGCGCCGTCTTGAGCTGGATGCGCCAATCGGAACGGGGCGGATTGCCCCAGTCGAACTCCGGATCGGGGGTGAACCGCCCCGCCTTCCGTGGAGGCCATTTGGTTTAAGTCAGGCCGGCGTTTCGGCCTGACTGGCGAGTTGCCGGTAGTAGTTTGCCTCAGCTTCGGCCGGGGGGATGTAGCCGATGGGTTCGAGCAGCCTGTGGTGGTTGAACCAGGACACCCATTCCAGGGTTGCCAGCTCCACGGATTCCCGGGTTTTCCAGGGCGCTCGCCGATGGATCAATTCCGCCTTGTACAGCCCGTTGATCGTCTCGGCCAGCGCGTTGTCGTAGCTGTCGCCCTTGCTGCCCACAGACGGTTCGATGCCTGCCTCGGCGAGCCGCTCGGTGTAGCGAATGCTGACGTATTGCGACCCGCGATCCGAATGGCAGACGAGGGTGCCGTCTCGCTCGGGCTGCCGGGCGTACAAGGCCTGCTCCAGGGCATCGAGCACGAAGTCCGTGCGCATCGAACTGCTGACCCGCCAGCCCACGATGCGCCGCGCGAAGACATCGATCACGAAGGCCACGTAGAGCCAGCCCTGCCAGGTCGAGACGTAGGTGAAGTCGCTGACCCACAACTGGTTCGGGCGCTCGGCACTGAAATGTCGCTTGACCCGGTCCAGCGGACAGATTGCCTTGCTGTCACCGACCGTCGTGCGCACGACCTTGCCACGCCTTACCCCGCGCAGGCCCAGGCGGCGCATGAGCCGCTCGACCGTGCAGCGGGCCACGGACACGCCTTCCCGGTTCATCTGTTTCCAGACCTTATCCGCACCATAGACTTGCAGGTTGGCGTGCCAGAGGCGCTGAATGTGCGGCATCAGGGCCTCGTCGCGCTGGACGCGGGCACAGCGTTTATGCGGCTCACGCCTGAGCGCCACGTGGCGCCAGTAGCCCGACGGGGCAATCTGCAACACCTTGCAGATCGACTCGACCC
>NZ_CALAYQ010000124.1:0-26045 GCF_937894855.1 uncultured Zoogloea sp. | reverse complement strand
CGATGACGATCCGGTCGCCCCCCACCAGCGCCACCCGGTTGCCGCGCCCCACCGGGCGGTCGTTCACCGACGACGGGTTGCCGCCCATATCGACCAGAACAAACTGCCCGCCGTCGAACTCTACCCGCGCCTGCACACGGGAAATATGCCGCTCGGGATCGGGCAGAACCAGTTCGTTGCCCTCCTCCCGTCCGATCGCCCCCCGCGGCTGTCAAAATCGAAGGCCGCCGGGCGGGCAGGCGGGGCGCCGTTGAAGCTGATGACGGAGATGCGCATAGACGTGTGCCCACGGGTCAAGAGAAGATCAAGCGTAGGATTCTGGCACAGCAGCGCTTAAGCTACGCAACGTATTTCATTGGGCTAATTAATGCATTTCCCATCTTTTGCAGAATACCAGACTGCTCGATATCGTGCAGGACAAACGCAAGACTTCAGATCACAACCAGTTGATTCTGCATCCGAATAATTTCAGACGGGCGAAGATTATTGCGCGTTGGCGCGCGAGGATATTTGCCAGTGTCAGCGCTGGCCGGAGGCTACTGAACATGATCCCAGGTTCAGCGCGTTGTCCTGATCACAAGGAAGCAATCCTTCAAGTTCGGCCAAGCGGCTTCTGATGCCTCCACGGCACTTGAACTCTCTCTCCCTGCCCGAATCGCTGGCGACGCGGACCCCCGCCGTGCGGCCACCCCTCTCGCTGTAATCGAACACAGCGTAGTCGAAGCCCTCGTTGCGAAAGAGCACCTCTATTCTGTCGACACCCGCCCGAAAATAATGGGCGTAGCGAAAGACATGACGACCACCATCGGCGCCAGGAAAAGCGAGTTCGACGTGTCCCGCCCTTCCGAAGCGGTACTGGATCTTATCGTTCCCGCTTCCACACAGCGCGACCCAGCGGCCAAGACTTGTCTGGCAGGAAAAATAGATATCTTCCCGTTCGGCGCACAGGCCGCCGGGTGGCTGCGGCGCCGCAGTGGCCACAGAGCCGCTGATCAGGCCCGCACACAAAAGGGTGATAATCTGCTTCATGGTAGATTGGAGCCCGCTGTATTCTGCCCCGCCAGGGCGACATAACGCCGATGGGCATCCCGCAGCTTTGTATCGTATTCGTTCTTCAGATAGCCCGGCCCGTTGTAGGCTTTCGCAAAGCGCGCCCAGTCGTGCTCGCGTAGTGCGGACAGCATGGCCTTGTTGCTCATTACGAAATGGGTGAAAGCCTTCAGATGCTCGGATTCCGACTGGCTCATTGCGAGTACGAACGCCTCAACCGACGTATAACCGGCTGCCTTGAAATTGTCACCCATGATCTGAAAGCGGCCCCATGACGCCGAACGCAATGCTGCCTCAGGCGCAAGCCGATAGGCTTCTTCCAGCTTCGCATATTGGGCAGAGAATTTTCCGTAGCCACCTTGCTTGGCGTTCGAAATGCCTGGATGCTTTGCGTCATACTTGGCAGCCGTATAACGGTGGAAATAATGGCGCTCGAAAAGTATCCGCGGTCGTCCAGACTCGTCGAATGCGTGACCGCTGGTCTCGACCTCGGCGATTGCCTGGATGGCAGCGACATCCACCTTTAGCTGGTCGGCAGCAGCGGCGTAATCGGCTGCACTCAGCCCCCGTTGGGGGTTACGACATTCACGGAACAGGAACTCCAGATCGATGGCATGCGGCTGGCGGCGCTGCTGCCAGGAAACCGGAATCGGATAGTTGTCCGAACTGGCGCAAATGCTGCCGGGGCGGGGCGTGCTGCAGCGGGGGAGCGTGCCGTCATCAATAGACCACAGGTGGCGTGTCCCGCACAGCGGACCGGGGATGCGAAAATTTGCCATCTTGTATTCTCCCTTCAGCGGAAAGCGACACGTGTTGGTCCGTGGGGCTGCCGTACGTCGTGTGCTAGATCCATCACTTATCGAAGCATGATGACGATGTGTCGCCTTATTCAAGATATGTGCAGTCGATCCCTCGAAAAGCCTTCCAAATGACATCGCGTTCATCAAACGAGCAGCTCTCCATTGCGGCACCTGCTCATTTCAAGTATTCCTCGCTGCATGCAGCCGTGGCCCGGTCGGGGGCACATTGGCGACACGCCAGTTTATCTGTTTCCCCGTGGCTGCCTGACCTACCAAACCCGCAATCGCAACTTGGTGCAAGAGTTGATCAATGCCGCTACGAAACTACTGACTTGATCCGCAGCCATCCCAAGCACAGCCTGCTCACCTCGGCGCTGGGCTCATCGAACGAACTCGCGCTCTCCGCCGCCGAACCCATGGGCCTGCGTGACGGCGACGTTTTCCTTCTGCGCGCCGATGACTGGTGGGAATACGTCGAAGAACATGATATGAAGAACCTAATCGGCACGGCCCCTTCGGCGCAAGCCTGTGCTTTATAGCATGCGCGACCTCATTCTCAGCCGCGCCACCGACACCAACGACAATTACACGGCAATGTGCGTCGTGATCATCGATCAGCGCGATGGCGACGAAACGACGGTGATTCTGCCGGGTGGACAACCACTGCAGGTGTCTGATGTGCGCTAATCAGGAGTCGTGGGGCGATCTTCATCTATCTGCCTACCGTCACCAGTAAATAATTTGGACAATCTCTCGATTTCAGAGGAAAAGAAATCATCCAAAGATGGCCATTGATTGATTGGTTCAGCGGAGTCCCGGTTGCACCTAAAAATTTCTTTTGCATTTGGCATGCAATATAAAAGCGAGCCATCCCAATCATAACCACCAAAAAACACAGCATTTGTCGGCGAATTTTTTATTCTTTCGTCAATATTCGGCGTCACCATGCTAAATGGCTGTCTCGACGCATCAACTGTACGAGACGTATTTCTTCTTAGCCCATCAACAGACAACGCTCCCGAGAACAGCTGACATCCATTATGAATTTTATAGAATTCCACAAGATCCCCTGGGATTTGTCTTTGGATAAGACTTTCAATTTCAGATATTTCGGATTCGTTCAAGGATGAGTAAATCACGTGAAAATATGCAGCCGGTGCGACGTGCGGCGTCGGCTGAATAAGAACGTAACTATCGGCAACAACTTTATTGCCGTTTTCTAGGAGTTTTTCGAAAGGGCTATTGGTCATATTAAAGTCCTGCCAAGGTGGCTCTATCAATTAGCGGGCCTGCGGTCGGATTTGCAAAGTGCCCACCATGTTCAGCAATATGCTCTGCCCGACCTCGCACAAACTTGATGTTATTTGGATTGCCAGCCATAGAGTGATTGTTAGCAACATTATTTATATGATGCCCCTCATAACCTTTCACTTTTCCGGTTGAGAGAAGTTCTTTTATTTCTGACTTGCTCCAGCGTCGAGTTCCTTGTCCCGTTTTTTGAATCAAATTTTTTTCCTGCCGCCAAGCTTTTCTGACTGCTCGTCGCCGCGCATTTGAAATTACTTTGGAGCAGGTAAGGCCTAACGGATCAATCCAGGACAAAAGATTACAAGAGTAGCCATATATCGACTCGCCACCTTCAAGCCCAATCGGATCCTGCGAAACGAATCCTCCAATCGCTGCATCAAAATACCGATGTCGGTTGTAGTGCAGCTCCGTCTCGCTATCCGAATACTGCCCCTGCAGGCGGATCGGATTATCCACTCGATTTTCGTGCAGTTGGGCTATGCCACCCCAAGCGGTGTATCCCACTGACCAAACGACGTCACCCTGAGTATCGATCAGCCGGATCGGACAGCCGTTGGGGTCGTTGAGGTAGTGAAGGGCCGGGGCATTGGCGCCGCGGAGTAAGGCCAGCGGTTCGAAGGTGTTCGGACGGCAGACGAATTCCCGCGCTGTGCCGCGGATTGCGTCGAGGGCGAGGGCGTCGCCATCCCAGCCAAAGGTGGTGCGCACGCCAGCGGTTTCTTTCCACAGACGCCGGCCCAGCGGGTCGTAGGCGTAGCGGGTAGTGAGGCGTTGGCCATCGGTGCCGCTGCGGTGGCTGGCGATCAGGCGCTGATTGGCGTCCCAGTCGAGTTCGAGCAGGCCGTCGGTGTCTTGCCGGTGGGTGAGGTTGCCGGCGCGGTTGAAGCGGTAGCGGGTGCCTTCGTGTTCGCCGCTGCGTTGCCAGTCAGCGGCGTTGCCGGCTTGGCTTGCGGCGACGCGGGTAATTAGGCGGTCGCCGGCCGGGTCGTTGAGGAAGCGTTGGATGCGGCCCTGAGGGTCGGTGTGGGCGAGGATGCGGCCTATGGGGTCATAGAGGTAGGTGTCGACGCCAAAGCTGCTGTCTTCCCGGCGCGTGAGGTTGCCGGCAGGGTCGTAGTGGTAGTCGGTGGCAAACAGGGTGTGCTCGCCCGTGTGGGTGTGCTGGCGGGTGAGCAGGCCATCGGCGTTGTAGCGGAAGTCCCGAACGAGGGTGGGGGTGATCGCTTCCTGGCTGAGCCGGCCGAGGGCATCACGGTGATGACGGATGGGCGCGGCGCCGTCCAGCCGGGTTTCGATGCATTGATCGAGCAGGTCGTAAGCGAAGTCCACCCGGTGCGCGGCAGAGGCGGGCTGGGGGCCGCTGCCGGCAAAGCGGGTCTGGCGCTGGACGCGGTTGCCGGCGGCGTCGTAGGCGTTGTCGATGGCGAAACAGTCGCCCGTTGCGTGTTGCTGGGTTTCTTGAAGGAGTTGCCCGACGGCGTCAAAAACCCGTTCGACCTGGACGTGGGCGTTGCCCGTGGCGACGAGGTTGCCGGCGGCGTCGTAGTCAAAGGTTTCGACCCAGGCTGGGCTGCCCTCGGCTTGACCGGGTTGGGGCAGTACCTTTCTGACGATGCGCCCGAGTGGGTCGGTGAGGTAGTCGATGCGCTGGCCGAGGGGGTCGAGGGTGGCCTTGAGGTGGCCGCTGGGGCCGTAGGCGTAGCGATTGCGCTGCCCCCAGTAGTCGATCTCTTCGACGACCCGGCCCAGGGCGTCGCGCTTGAGCTGGTATAGCTCGCCCCGCTGGTTGCGCACGCCCACGAGGCGTTCTTCGGTGTCGTAGAGGTAATCGACCCGATGGCCGTCCGGCTGGATGCGGCGAGCGAGTTCGCCTTGGCCAAAGTATTCGAGACGGGTGACGGCGCCGTTCTCGTCCTGGTAGGCGGTGAGATTGTCTTCGGCGTCGTAGGCGCATTGGATGCGGGCGCCGGACGGGAGCTGGACGGCGGTGAGTCGGCCTTTGGGGTCGTACTGGTAGTGCGTGCGCTGGCCGGCGGGGTCGGCATGGCCGATCAGTTGCCCAAGGGTGTCGAAGGCGTAATGGGTGGTGTGGCCGAGGGCGTTCTCAACGCGCGTCAGATGACCGTGGCTATCGTAGCTGAGGGCGGTACGCGCACCGCGGGGGTTGAGGTGGGTGACGAGTTGCCCGAGCGCGTCGTACTCGTAGCGGCTAACGTGGCCGAGGGGCGTGGTCTGGCTGATTAGCTGACCGCGGGTATTCCAGTCTTGCTGCCATGCGGCGCCGTTGGGGTCGACGATCCGGATGGGCTTGTTGGCGACGTTGAACTCGGTGGCCAGCTGGGTGCCATCGGGGCGTAGCACCTGGAGCAGGTTGCCGCTGTCGTCGTAGTGGTATTCGCTGCGGCGCCCCGCGGGATCGACGACCGCACAGGTACGACCACGGTCGTCATACTCGAAGATGGTGGTGCCACCCAGAGGGTCCAGCTCGTTGATCGGCAAGCCGTTTTCGTCGAGCTTGACGACCGAGACGTGACCGAGGGAGTCGGTGATGCGCCGCTCTCGCACTGGGTCAAGGTACTCGAAGCGGTAGTCGTAGAGGCCGCCGTCACCCCAGGCGTGATCGACCCGCCAATCGCCATCGGGCGCTTTTTGGTAATGGTAATGGAATGAGAGGCCGTTGCGGTCGGTGTGGCGCACCATTCGATGCGCTTCGTAGGCGAAGGCATACGGCTTGCCCAGGGGGTCAATGACGGCGGTGAGATTACCGACGGCGTCGTAGTCGTAGCGGACGAAGCAATGGCGGGTGTCGGTGTCGTCGCGCGCCATCGTCACTTCGCGCAAGCGGCCGCCCTGGCACGTCAGTTCGAGGCGGCGGCCACCCGGCAAGACGATGGCCGTCGGCATGCCATCGCTGCGTTCAAAGCGCATGATGTTGCCAGCGAGGTCGCCGATCCGTTCGAGGGGAAGCTCGTGGATGCCATCGGCGCGGATGATTCGGGCGGCCTTGGCAAAGCTGTAGATCAAGTCGTCCTTGGTACGCACCGCCAGATGGCTGCCGCTGTCGGCCAAGCGGGCGCCGTCCATCAACTCCAGTTCGGCTCCAGCCTCGCCAAATGCGCGGGGCAGCCGCTCAAAATAGAGAGGCCCGACCCCTGCATGGAACATGGCCACCGTGCCAGTAACCGGGTCGATCTCCAGCCGGCCGTCCACTGGTGTCTCCCAGCCCGCGCCGCAGACGCCTTCGCGCCGTTTGTTGGAGGAGTAAGCCCTCAGCCATGTGAGCGGAAGCCGCCCTGGAACAGAGAAATCCTCCTGCTCCACTGACACCGCCCCAGTGAGAATATCCACCGGCTCGGCGCGCAAAATCACGCATTTCAAAAATCCGGGTGAAAGGTGGCCCCATTTGGCTTTGCGCCAATTCTTGAAGCGATCCAGCAGAGCGCCTACCAAGGGCCCCGCTTTCTTGGCCAACGCGCCGAATGCCTTTATCGCACCTTTGGTCATCAGGCCGGACATGCTGATCGTTGGCGGCCCGCCGATCAACACGGTGGCCGGGATCGCGAGGTTGAAGTCGGTTGGCAGCAAACAGGCCTTTTTCGGCTTGCTCTTGACCCGCCCTGGACTGAACATCCCCACCACTTGGCACCCTAGCGTCGGATGGGCGATATGCGAGAAGGGCTCGCCATCCACGAGAACTGTCGAACTGCCCATGAACAGCTCGTCGTCTTTCTCGGGCGGCTTGGCAAACGGACAGGGCGGGATATGCACGACAATGCCCGCGGTGCCAGCGTTTGCACGCTTCATGCCCATTACGGTGGTCGTTGCGCCGATGAAGGGCAGGTAATCGAAGGGGTCGAAAACGAAGGCGATGTGCATCGTGGGCAGCGGCACCGGCGTGCCGGGCGGAACGATGCACAGGTGAATGTCGATACCGAGCTGCGGGTCGCCGTGTTTGGCGGCGGGCATCATGATGGAGACTCCACCGGAGGCGGCGCGGGAATGGCGACCGATCCAATCAACGGCCAGTCGGCGCCAAGCAGGCCGCGCGCGTGGGCGAACGCGCGCTGAAAAGCGGGGTCGGTTTCGGCGAGCAGGTGGGCCAGCCTGTGCTCCGCCTCGTCACTGGCACGCCGATCATCGGCCGCCCAATCGTCCTCGATGCGTTGCGCCGTCTGGCTGTCGATGTGCGCGCCAGCTGCTAACGCGTGCGCTTCGGCTTGCGATTCATGCGAGGCCAAGACCTGATCCAGCTCAGCCTTGTGCCGCGTAATAGCGTCGGCAGACGTGGAATCGAGGGCACGCAGGTAGTCCATCGCGGCAACCGGGAGGGTCGTCATACCTCGCACTTCGGGCCTGAGTTGGGCACCACAAGCAAGCGCCTGCTGAGAACACGCGAGCGCGGCCTCCCGGTCGCCGTTCCGCCCGTGGCAGAAAGCCGCCATGCGTAAGGCCTCAATGGTGAGGATCAGATTCTGGTCGGCCCTGGCACTTGCCGCGGCCTGCCGGTAGCAATCAGCCGCGGCTCTATCGTCGCCCGCCGCCAGCAAAGCCCCCGCCTCACCAAACCATGTTTGCAGGATGAGCTTGTGCCCAGCCGGGTGCCCCGCGGCCTGCACCTGTTCGGCCAGCTGACGGCTGGCCCCGTAGATTGCTACGGCTTCGTCGAAGCGCGCGGCCTTCACAAGCGCACCGCCCACCAGCAGCCGCACGACGATTTCTTGATCCGTCCACTTTTGCTGCTGGACAAAGGCCAGCGCATCCCGCGCTTTGGATTTGACCTGATCGACGGAGCCTTTCTCGACCAACGCGATCAGTGCAGTCAATTGATTGCGGAAGACCCCGGCCGGCCCGGCAACAGGCTCTTGGGCGAAGGTTTCCTGCGCCACGTCGAAACTGTCGAGCTGCAGTTCGCGCACGGCAATGCGTTCGCCCTTCTCATCCGAAACGCTAGCGAGGAGCGGCGCATCCGTGGCATCGATTACCACCAGTCGCAGACGCTCGGCAAAATTTGCGTTGGCGGCGCGGCGTAACCAGCTTACAAATGCGGGCTTATCTGCTCCACTTACCGGCTGGAGCACCGCCGCAAATACGCCAATACGCTTTGCGTAGTGGCTAGCGAACGAACCTAAGGCCGCGACAAGGCCTTCAGGAGAATCCGGGAAGTCGGCAGGACTAAACGCCCAATCGGTTGCTTCACCTTGATGGCTCAAGTCTTCAAGGCTGGCAGCGTATTGTTCGGCAAACGCCGATTTTAGATCCCGCGAATACTGGATGCCGTGTCCAAATGGCACATCGAATACGACGAAAAAATCACCTGTCGCGTATGCAGTCGGATGTTTCTGGCTCTCAAAAAAGGCGGCCATGAGCTGTGCCGCACTGGCTGGGGACTGCCACACCAACAGCGGCTTACGTGACTCGTTACGGTATGCAAGCCAATCACGGCCGATATATGCCAGCCTCTTCTCGACCGGGTTAAGCATTGGCCTTCCCTCAACCGTTGAGACTGATCTTTGGGCCGGCTACCGCCACGCCCGCATCATTGATGGTGATCGACGAGGCACCATAGCTCAGGGTGATGCTGCTGGGCTTGATCGCAACCGTCGATCCGCCAACCGAAAAGGTGATGGAAGTGGGCGATGTGTAACTCGCCGCTCCAGTGATGGTGTGGTCACGAGTGCCCTGGATGGCGACGGTCTCATTTCCCTGGATGCTGACATCCCGGTTCTTGGTGACAGCCACCGTTTCATTGCCTTCAACCGCGCGAGTCCGATCTTTCTTTACAGTAAGCGTCTCATTGCCATCCACCGTTTCGGTCCGATCATTGTGAATGGTGATCGTTTCGTTATGTCCTACGGTTTCCGTTCTGTCGTGCCCCACATCGGTGGTTTCGTCGTTCTCGACCACGTTGTCCTGATTCTTCTCGGCGTGGATGTAGAGCTGCTCGGCACCCTTCTTGTCTTCGAAGCGGATTTCGTTGAAGTTGCCCACACCGCCGCCCTTGGTCGATCGGGTCTTGATGCCGGTCTGGGTCATGTTGTCGGGCAGCGCGTAGGGGGGCATCTGGTCGGCGTTATAGACGCGGCCAGTGATGATCGGGCGATCCGGGTCGCCTTCGAGGAATTCGACGATGACCTCCTGGCCGATGCGCGGGATGGCGATCATGCCCCAGTTCTGCCCGGCCCACGGGTGGGAAACGCGAATCCAGCAGGAACTGTTCTGGTCCTTCTTTCCGTAGCGGTCCCAGTGGAACTGGACCTTCACGCGGCCGTATTTGTCGGTATAAATCTCGTCGCCGGCCGGGCCGACGACAATGGCGGTCTGTGGGCCCTGGACGATGGGCTTGGGGGTAAGGCGCGGCGGGTGGAAGATCTGCGCTGACGGGATGGCACGAAAGCGCAGGCTGATGAGTTCGGTGGTGACCAATTCGGACTCAAGCGGGCTCTCCTCGACCCGATAGTCGGCGAGGGTGATGAGGTATTCCTGATTCTGGTCAATGCGCGGGTGTTCAAGCAGCTTGAAAACCCCCCCGGTGGCTAACCCGGCCGCGTTGCCCTCGCCGTTGAAGTGGTCGAACTGATGACGCATCTCCTCGATGCGCACCGCGGCGACACGCTGGCCTTCACCGCGCTCCTCGTATTCGCCAGGATAGTCGAAGATATCGAAGGCCGCCTGGTGCTGGTGCTTGAGCGGACGCGCCGGGCCGGCGTCGGCCTGCATGTCGGCTCGAGGCTTCTCGAAGTTGAAATCGCGCTGAATGAAGCGGGTGGGCTGGATCTCTGCGCCGTGGGACCACTCGCGTATACCCTCGTCGACGCGGGCGTGAGAGGCTTCGGGTTCGCGGAACGGCACCTCGTCGTAGTGGTCGGCGGCAACATGAGCCTTGAGGCTGTCGGCGATGATGAGAGTGTGCTTGCCGTTCTGGTGGCGGAAGAAGAAGTGCATGCCTTCCTGTTCCATCAGCCGGGCAAGGAAGTTGAAGTCGCTCTCACGATACTGAACGCAGTAATCCCAGGTGGTGTAGCTGGCGGTGAGGTGAAACTCGAAGTCGGCGTAGGGGTGATCGGCGAACACGGCTTCGATGATCTGCCGGATGGACTTGTCCTGGAAGATCTTGCAGTCGCTGGTTCGGGTAAGCAGCCAAGTCCAGGGGCGAACAACGATGAGATATTGGTGATGGCGGTTGTGCTGCCCTACCTGGTAGAACCCGACGGCCAGCCCGTTGAATTCGCGGGTGCTTCCGTGGGGCGTGGTGACAGCCACCGAGATAGGGTGGCCGAGGAGTTCGTCAGCCTGGATGTCACCGCGACGAGACAGCACCGTAATACGGTACTCGCCGTTGCGCGAGAGTCCGTCACTACCTTCAAGCCGGCTGAATTCCAGCAGAGGGCCCAGAGGGGTAGCGATTTTGACGAGCCGGTCGACTTTCATTGCGAACATCGAATCCTCCGCTGGCACGCGTGCCTTGCTTTTCGAATCATAGCCCGAGCAGAGCCGTGTCAGCGCACTGATTCATGACGGACGCGTCCGGCTGGGACGCTGCCTGGGTGACGATGATCAGGCCATTCACTGGAGCCCCTCCTTCGGTACGCAGCACCGCAGGATCAATGCTTAGCACATGGAACCCTGCCCCTTCGAGACAGTCACGCACGTAGGGCGCCGTGTGGGCATAGCGGCCGTGAGGATTGAGAATGTGGCCAGACGATGCAGTGTCGCCGGCGTCCTCCACCGAGAAGGCAAACACCCCTTGCGGCCGCAGAGCCTGCCTCGCAGCAGCACTCACGGTCTCGAGCGGGCCGAAGTAGCACAATGTGTCGGCGGACAGGATCACGTCGTAGGCGCCGGCTTCGTCGGGCATGCGCAGGAACTCACTCAACTCAATGCGATATAGCTGGTCGTAGCAGCCCTTGCCTTCGGCGCGGTGGAGCATGCCCACTGACAGGTCGACGCCCACCAGGCGCGCGGCCCATGGCACCACCAGCGGGCCGCACAGCCCGGTGCCGCAACCGGCATCGAGGATGTCTAGCTGCTTGGCCGGCGCGGGCAGGTAGCGGCCGAGCGCCTCGGCGACCAGCTCGGGCGCCCGGTAGCGCAGGCGCACCTTAAGCTGCTCCTCGAAGCTCTCGGCGAAGCGGTCGAAGGTGTCGACGATGTAGTCGTTGTCGGCCCGCTCAGGCACGTCGCAGCCCGAGCAGGCGGCGTACATGTGACGGGCGGTGGGGTCGTCCGGCTGCTGCTCGAGCCACTGGCGAAACACCTCGGCCGCCTCGGCGAGTTGTCCGGTGGAGTAGTAGGCCAGCCCGAGTAGCTTATGTCCGTCGGGGTGCTCGGGCATCAGGGTAATCGACTTGCAGTAGTACTGCACCGCGGCCTTGATGTCATCGCGGGCGGCATAGAGCATGCCGAGGTTGTTGTAGGCGCGAAAATGCTTCGGGTCGAGCTCGACTGCCAGCAGGTATTCAGCCTCAGCGGCTTCTGACGCTTCAGTAACCCGGTGGAGCACGCCAAGGTTGTTGTGGAAGTCAGCGCGCCGCGGGTCAAGCGCGATGGCCTTCCGGTAGCTGTCAGCGGCAGCCTCGACCCAGCCCAGCGCGGTGCACACGTTTCCCAGGTTGTTGTGGAAATCGGCGAATTCGGGCTCGCACTCGATGGCGCGCTGTAGCAACTCGACGGCTTCGTCCGCGCGCCCGCGCTGGAAACGTAACAGCCCGAGGTAATGCAACGCGTCTGGATGCTCAGGCGCAAGAACAAGCACGCGACGGTACAGGGTTTCGGCAGCGTCGAGTTGCCGCTTGTGCTGAAGCGAAATGGCGTAGCGGATGGCCTCGTCGAGGCTTAGTTCGCTGGAGGGCGCGGTGTCGGGCTGAGGGGTCTGGGCCTTCATCATGGCGGGCACGCGGGAGCTTACTCAGGTTTGAGAATGATCCCAGGGTGGTACATCTTTGAACCCTTGAATTTGGTGAGATCCTGACCGCGGTTGTTCCTGGCGAAGGAGCAATGTACCCAGCCAGAGGTCGGGATGCCGGGCAGGAAGTTTTCAAGGATCAGTTGATCGTAATCAAGCGTGTTCGAAATCCAGATCGCCAGGTCATACACCGAGTGGCCGCTTACGTGGAAATCGACCGCTTCGCCCTTTACGTGCTGTGAAGCAGAACTGCCACCCACGGCTTTGTTGACGTCCGGACTACGATAACCGCTATGAATGATGACAGGACGCTCGTAGTGCGCCCTCACCGGTTCAAGAATCTGCGAGCAAAGAGAACGCAGGTTGTCGAGCACCTGCGGTGATGCGGGCTGATTCAGAAGACCTGAGGACGTCGTCGTCATTTCCCGGAGGGTGAAGTGTTTGGAGAGTCGATCAGTGTTGGAGGCCATGTTTGCATCCTTGCTCAGGGATGTTTGTCGGGCGTACAGCGGGTGTAGCTCAGGGTCTTGCCATTGCGCAGTTGAAGCACCGCGTGTTCCGGCGCTGAGATGACGAAATGCAGCGCAAATTTGTCCGGCGTCCTGGCCAGCGGATGGCGCCGGCCCATGTCGGCAGTCACGCTTCCGTCACTCAGGCGATACGTCACGGTGGGATACCGGAACAGCACCGGCGTACCGTCGGCGTCGAGGCGGATGACGGCGGTAACCGCTGCAAAGGACAACTCAGGCCGGACGCAGCCTGTGCGGGTGCGCGCCCAGTCGCCGAGCAGCGGATTCGGGACGTCCGCGCGAGCCGCGCCCGCGATGCAGGTGGCCAGTACACAGGCGGCAAGGCTGGGTAGATGCAACATGGCACTGTCCCACTGATCAGTCGAAGCTGTACTGGAAATCGTTGTCCGCGACGCCCACGTGCACGCGCTCGATCACTTGGCCTTCTAGCGTGCGCCGCAGGAACTCCTCGCTGATGCGCGGCAGCATGGTGTTGGTGAGAATCGCGTCGATCATCCGCCCGCCACTTTCAAGTTCGGTACACCGGCTGGCAATGAGCTTGATGACTGCATCGTCGAAGGTGAAAGGCACCCGGTGGTTCTCGCGCACGCGCCCGGCGATGCGGCCCAGTTGCAGGTGAGCGATGGCGCCGATCATTTCGTCGTTGAGCGGGTAATAGGGAATCACCACCAGCCGCCCCAGCAGCGCTGGAGGAAAGACTTTGAGCAACGGTTCCCGGAGCGCCTTGGCCATGCCTTCGGCGTCGGGCATCAGGTCCGGATCCTTGCACAGGCTGGTGATGAGTTCGGTGCCGGCGTTGGTGGTGAGCAGGATCAAGGTATTCTTGAAGTTGATGACGCGCCCTTCGCCGTCTTCCATCCAGCCTTTGTCGAAGACCTGGAAGAATATCTCGTGTACATCCGGGTGGGCTTTCTCGACTTCGTCGAGAAGCACCACGCTGTAGGGCCGACGCCTTACCGCCTCGGTGAGCACGCCACCCTCGCCGTAGCCGACGTAGCCCGGCGGAGCGCCCTTGAGCGTGGAGACGGTGTGCGCCTCCTGGTATTCGCTCATGTTGATGGTGATGACGTTTTGCTCGCCGCCGTAGAGCGCCTCGGCCAGCGCCAGTGCGGTCTCGGTCTTGCCGACGCCGGAGGTGCCGGCAAGCAAGAACACGCCGATTGGTTTGCTGGGATTGTCGAGGCCAGCGCGGGAGGTCTGGATGCGCCGGGCGATCATTTCCATTGCGTGATCCTGGCCGATGATACGCCGGGCGAGAATTTTGGGCAGATTGAGCACCGTTTCGATCTCGTTGCGCGCCATCCGGCCAACCGGGATGCCGGTCCAGTCGGCAACAACGCTGGCCACCACCTGATGATCGACGGTGGGCAGGATCAACGGGTGCTCGCCCTGCAGGTCGACGAGTTCGGCCTGCACCGCATGTAGGCGGGCCAGCAGCGCGTCGCGGTCGAACGGCGCCTCGGCGGCACTATCCGCTGGAAGCGTATCGGCCGGCGCCGGCTGCGCTTCGGCAGCCGCCGCCTCCATCGTGCTCCCGGTACCCTCAACGGACTGCAAGCTGCCACGCAGCTTGCCACGCAGAGCAAGGAGTTCATCCACCAGCGCCTTTTCCATCGTCCAGCGAGCGTCGAGTTCGGCGAGGCGGGCCACCTCGGATGCCAGCGCTTCGCTGGCGGAGGCTTCGCGCTCAGCCACGTCGAGGCCGATGTCCTTTTCGCGGCCGATGATCTCCAGCTCGGTTTCGAGCCCTGCGATGCGCTTTCGGCTGTCATCCACTTCGGCAGGGGTGGCATGCAGGCTCACCGCGACCCGTGCGCTGGCGGTGTCGAGCAGGCTCACTGCCTTGTCGGGCAGCTGGCGGGCGGGAATGTAACGGTGCGAGAGCTTGACCGCCGATTCGAGCGCTTCGTCGAGAATCTGCACCTTGTGGTGGTTTTCCATCGTCGTGGCGACGCCACGCATCATCAAGAGTGCCTTGGCCTCGCTTGGTTCATCCACCTGGATCGACTGGAAACGGCGGGTCAGCGCCGGGTCTTTTTCGATGTATTTCTTGTATTCGGCGAAGGTGGTGGCACCGATGGTGCGCAGCGTGCCGCGGGCCAGGGCCGGCTTGAGCAAGTTGGCCGCGTCACCGGTGCCCGCCGCGCCGCCTGCGCCGACAAGGGTGTGGGTTTCGTCGATGAACAGGATGATCGGCTTGGGGCTGGCCTGGACTTCGTCGATCACCGCGCGCAGCCGCTGCTCGAACTCACCCTTCATGCTCGCGCCAGCCTGCAGTAAACCCACGTCAAGGGCGCGTAACTGAACGTCCTTTAGGCTCGGCGGCACGTCGCCGCGGGCGATGCGCTGGGCGAAACCTTCGACTACCGCCGTTTTTCCAACACCGGCTTCGCCGATCAGGATCGGATTGTTCTGGCGTCGCCGCATCAGGATGTCGACAACCTGGCGTATTTCTTCGTCGCGGCCAACAATCGGGTCCATTTTCCCGGCTCGGGCCTGCTCGGTGAGATCGGTGGTGAAGCGTTTCAGGGCTTCCTGTTTGCCCAGTTCGGCAGGCGGAATCGCGCCGCTGGCCTCGCCGGGTGCTGCGCCGGAGCCATCGCTGGCGGCCAGTGCTGCTTCGGGCGACCCAACCACGATCTTCTCGAAGTCTGCGGTAAGCGTATCGCCACGGATGCGTTCGAACTGGCGCGAGATCGCCATAAGCGCATTTCGCAGGCTGGGCGTCTTGAGCGCACCTACAATCAGGTGGCCGGTGCGCACATGGCTTTCGCGGTACATGAGCGAGCCGTACACCCAGCCACGCTCGACGGCGTTCTCGACGGCCTCAGAGAGATCGGAGATCGACGTGGCGCCCCGTGGCAGGCGGTCAAGCGAGGCGGTGATGTCGCCAGCGAGTTTTCCCGTGTCCAGTTCGAAGTGGCGGATAATCCGATGCAGATCGGAATCCTGCGTCTGCAGGATCTGTTGAATCCAGTGCACCAATTCGACATACGGATTGCCGCGGAGCTTGCAGAAGACCGTGGCGCCCTCGATGGACTTGTAGCCCAGGCTGTTGAGTTTGCCAAAAAGTGCGACCCGGCTGATCTCGCTCATGTTCGTGTCACCGTGTGGTTTCGGAAGAATGTGGGGGGTTTGCGACGTGGCGCTTGAGGGCTCGGTCCACGTCGAGGATCAGATCGGCGGCCGGTGCATCGCTGCGCCGCCGGCCAAGCCAGCTGGTGTAGCCGAGTCGATTGCCGCGGCCCAGGCGCAGCGGTGGCACGCTGAGCGTTTTCAGCACGAGTTGCGCGTCCCAGGTGTATTCGAGGCCGGCGTAGTTGCGCACCGCCGCCTGCAACTGGGCGATGCCGGCGCCGCCAGGCAACAGGTTGCAGTAGTCAATGAGGTCAGTGGGGCCAAGGCGCAGGCGGAACTTGTGCTGACGATCCCACACTCGCTTGCCGAGCAAGGTGTTGCGGCCGAGGGTGCAGCACGCGGTCCCAAGGCGCGAGCGGTCGCGATCGCGCACCGGCATCCAGTGGCCGACGAACTGCTCGACCTCGACCGGAACCCGGAAAAAGCCGCCGACAAGCTGGCCGAGCCCTTCGGCGTTGCGCACCTGGCGGTTGAGTAGCGCGGCGTGGTGGAGCTTGACGAAATCCGGCAGCGCATCGCGCCGACGCACGCCTGGTAGGCCAATGCCCGCCAGCGCGCCGACGTAATCGCCGAAACGATCCTCCGTCGGACGGTCGAGGCTGACGCAGGGTTGGGCTTGCGCCCATGCGCGGTAGAACAGGCTCAGAAAGCGGTGGTGGATGATGTCCGCGAAGCGGGCGAAGGCCGGGTCGCCGGCCTGCAACTGGCGACCGTAGGCATATTCGGTCAGATGCAGCGGTAGCGGGCCGTTGGGGCCGAACAGGCCGAAGAAGCGGACTTCGAGCCATGGCGGGCGGCCCTCTTCGCCAGGAACGATCCGCGCCAGCGTGGACGGCGCAAAACCAAGGGATGGTTCCTGACCTAGCCGCACCGGTTCGTCGGCTGGCCGGGCGGCCGTGCCGATGCGCGGCAGGGTTGGACTCAGGCATTCGATGCGACGCAGCGCCTGATGAAAATCCCACGACCACGGCTCGCTGCCGATGGCAGCGAGGAGCCCGTCGATACCGGGCCTCAGAGGATGGGTCGAAGTCCGCATCGCGCCGGCCAATGCATGATCTCGCCGCGCGCAACGGTGCGCAGCACGGTTTCAGTGAAGCTGTTGATGCTTACATGGCGAGCCAGGAAGTGTTCCAGCACACTGCCAAGCAGAAAGGCGCTGCCGCCTTCGAAGAACATCTCGTCCATTTCGAGCACTACCTCCAGCCCACGCCCGAAGCACAGCGGCCCGGGCATTGGCAGGCGGGTGATGACGGATTCACAGCGGATCGAGCGCAAGCCGTCCACCTGCTTTCGCATGCCCACCTCTGCGGAGCTAGCATATAACCCGAGCAGCTCGCGCAGCGCGGCGGCGCCCTGGCGCGCATCGGTGTCGAGCAGCGACAGATAGTTGAGCGACAGCTGGCTGATGAAACTCCACGCCTGTGCGCCCTCGGCCACCGCCGAATAGGGCCGCGACGGTCCCTTCACGCAGCGGATCGCCTCAACCGGTGCGGCCACTTCCAACGAGAAGTCGCTGGAAGTGGCTCCGGTCGGCATGATGATCGGCAGGTCGCGGTTGGTGCATCTGGCCAGCAGCGAGAGCTGGCGCAGGTCGGAGCGGTAGGGCGCCTCGCTGGGATCGACGAGGGAAAGGAAGACTTCACTGCCGATGTAACTGGTGCGGGCCCCGACCCGCTGCTGGCGCTCGGAATACAGGCGGGGCTCGCGACGCAACGAATAGTAGCCGTGGGGGTGAGAATCGGCCCCGTAGTAGTCTGCGTAAAAGGGCTCGAAGCGTTGCTGGCTGTCGACGCTCGAGCCATAGCCGGTGACTTCCCGCAGATCGTAGATTTCAAAGTCCATTGGTCGCGTGCGGTCGGGCACCAAATGGAACTCGCTGGTGCTGTCGCTCACCTGGATGCGGTCGATACGTTTTTCGAAGAGGTTGATCGCCGGCGTGCAATTGAGCAGGAAGTTCGAGCGGTCTACGACCGTTTCGAGGCCCGCCTCGCCCCGTCCGAACAGCACCACGAGTTCCATCTCGGGCGTATCGTTTGTGGCCACCATTGCTGCCAACCCGCTCAGTTCGAGAAACAGGTAGCGCTGTGGAAAAGAGAAATACTCCTGCAGGAGCCGATAGCCGCTGAAATTGCGCGCGCTCGCAGGCAACAGCGCTTCGTCGTCAGCGAAGCCCGGCTGGCTTACTGTCTCGCGAGGCAGGAAGCCGAAGCGCGCCCGACTCCGTTCGCCCGCGGCTTGCAGAACACCGAGGCATGCGCTGCCGATCAGTTCGTGGAGCTTAAAGGCGACATCCTCGGAGCCACCCAGATAAAAGCTCAGTGCATTGATACGGGTCTGCGCGAAATTGAGCCCGGCCGTACAGCGTAGGCGCAGCCGAATACCCCCCTTGCAGGTGCCTCGTAACGGCAGGCCAGCCAGCGGCAGATCCGGCGCAAAGGAAAAATAACTAGCCTCGACCAGCTCGACGGGCCACAGGGTGAGCGGGTGGGAAGTGCAGAATTGACTCGGGCTAAAATCGTTCTTACCCGGCGCGCCACGGATCGCTGTGCCCCTCGGCACCACGCTGCCCGTAGCGAGATTAGTGTCAGCGAGTATCGGCTGAAACTGGGCGATCAACATCGCTGGCGTCGGTGCCATGTAGTGCGGGTAAAGCATCTCCAGCAAGCGCTGGGAGAAGCGTGGGAACTCGGCGTCGAGCTTGAGCTGCACACGCGCAGCGAGGAAAGCGGTACCCTCAAGCAGGCGCTCGACGTACGGATCGTGAACCTCAATGCCCTCCATCCCGAGGCGGCCAGCGATTTTGGGAAATGCCTTTGCGAACTCGGCGCCCATCTCGCGTAGGTGCTGAAGTTCGCGGTTGTAGTGTCGGAGCAGCCGTGGGTCCATAGTGATTGGGTCAACTGAGGACTTCGGCTAGCGCAACCTGCCCGGTTTCCAGATCCACCTCCGTTCGCAGCAGGAGTTCGAGGGGCACCGGCTGGGCCCACACCTGGGCAGAAATTTTCACGCTGACGACGTTGTGCCAGCCGAGCATGTTGTCGTTGTCGACCGCCTCGACCTGTAGAGTGTTGGCGAGGATGCGCGGTTCGAAGCGCAGGATCACGGTGCGGATCGAACCTTCGAGACCATGCACGTCGAGGGTCGAGGCGGTCCCGCCAGCAAAGGCGGGCATACCGTAGTTGAGCACAGAACGCTCGACTTCCGGGTAGGCTGAGAGATCCTCGCTGGCGCCGAGTCTCACCGTGTTCATTAGCGAGGTCAGATCGCGCAGTACCGCCGTACGCAGCTCGCTCTTGGTGAGCACCCGTGCCTCCTGTGTCATGAAACGGTCGAACAGCGTGGGCTGCAGACGGTCGCTCGGTGTCGGTTCCGTCATGGACTTACTCCCCGGCTGTAGCAGGCGAAAAGATCAACTCGCGGGTGTCCATCAGTGGAAAATCGCCAATGTCGGTCGTGAAAACACGCTGCCCCAGGCCACAGAAAACGCCTGCAGGGCGCTCGACCCATTCGGTCTTGCGGGCCAGTCGGACGAGTGGATCGGCGTCGAACTCTGACCTCGGATATCGGGTCGGGATGACGCCGACGGTTTCTCCACCATTGGAGAACTCGAAGTGCGCCGGCATCCACACCGCATCGCGCAGGTCTTGCGGCGGCTCGATGACGATCCGCGCGATATAGACGAATGGCAGCCAGTAATAGCGGCCATTGATGACCGCTTCGCAGATGGGGCCGAGCCGCATGTCTGCATCGGCGATCCACGCGAAGGCCTTGCCGTCAATGCTGCCAGCACTGGTTGGCGCCTCGTCAAACGCCCGCTGACGCAGCGACTCGGCACCGTCGGCATTGCCCTGCCCAGCGGTGAGCAGCGATTCGATCAAGAGCGCGAGCCAGTTTTCGGGCTGACCGAAAATCACCGGCGACCGCCTGCCGGCAAACACCTCCGCGCGCAGCAATTCGCAACGCAGGGTCTCACGGTACATCTGCGCCATCGCGAGCACCGCAGCATCGAGGTCGGCAGCGACATTAAGTTGGGTAAGCGCTCGCTCCCACTGACCAAGCACCGCCAACAACTGGAACAGGAAGACGCGCAGTGCTGCGTCGCCAGGGCGGGCCCGGACGCCGGCCTGCAGAAAGCCGAGCGCCTCATCGACGTCGCCGTTGCTCAAGGCTTGTTCGGCAGCTTGGACTGGGTTCATGGAAAGGGATCCAGAAAGGTGGCGCCGCGCGCACGCGGCGTGTGACGACACCGCGTCGTGACGAAAACTAGAAAACTAGGCTTTGAGGTTGATCTCGGTTTCGAAAGTCATCGTGCCACGCCCACCCCCTGTCTTGCCCTGAGGCACATACTCGACAGACACCTTCTGGAAGCTCAGCGCCAGTTCCTCGGTGAGCACCGACGAGTTGCCTCCTTCGCCGCCGCCTACGCGATGGTGGGTAAGGCGCCCCTTCTCGATGGTGATTGTGAAGTACTCCAGCGCATCCGCACCGCCAGCCTTGCGCACGGTGAGGACGGCTTTTTTGATCAGCTCGTTGTTGCGTAACGCCGACATCAGCGCGGTGGTCGCGCTATCCACCTGTTTAACGATGTGCAGTTGATCGAACGCCGTGCGGGCAACCGCGTTACCAAACGCATCTGACGGGCTGTCCATCCCCCACGACCACGACACCACGTCGATCTCGCCAGCGTGCCGCGGGTCCGCCGTCTCGCCCTTGATCGGCCCCTGCTTCGCGCCGTCAATCTTCAAAAACATGTCGCGCAAGGCCATGGTGCTAACCCTTCAGGATACGAATCCAAACCGCAAATATGACTTACTCGGAACGCGGAATCGATACTCCAGACCCCACAGCGCGTGCCGGAGAAAACCGCATCGCTAGCCAAGCGAAAGGCGCTGGTCACCATCAACCGGCGCCCCCCACAGATGCCATCAGCCGCCCGCGGCGTTCTGCGCGATGTCCCAAGCAGCGATCTTCGCGCCGCCTTCCTTGCCGCCCTTGGCACTTTGCGGCTGGTATTCGAACTTGAACTCGGCGAAGTTGAGTGTCACGTTTTCAGTCAGGCGATCTTCTCCGCCGCTGCCACCAGTGGTCACCGAAGTTACGATCACTTCCTTCATGGTGATCTTGATGTATTCAAGAGGATCCTTGCCGGCCTTGCGCACCGTGAGGAGGGCTTCGTCGTAGTGCTCGCCAGAGCAGCAGCCGAGGATCAATGCGTTGCTCGAGCTATCCACGTATTTGGTGAAGGAGAGATCCTGGACGCTGACCTTGCCACTTCCGCCGCCGCCACCGACATGGGTGGTGCCACTCTGCGACAAGCCCCAACTCCAGGCCAGCACATCGATTTCTTTCTTATGAGTCTTATCGGTCGACTCACCTTCAATCGTCTTGATCTTCATGAACATATCGACAGCCATTTTCGTCTCCTAGAGAGTTGAACCACGTGCTACCCGACGACCAGTTGGCCGGTCGCACCTTTCACCTTTGCAATCACCGGCGACTCTGCCTGAGTGCAGGAGCGCCTGGCACACCTTACCCGGCTTTCTGGGAAGGCAGTTTCGAAACGAGCCGCAGCGAGACCGTGAGGCCTTCAAGCTGATAGTGCGGCCGCAGGAAGAACTTCGATGAGTAGTAACCAGGGTTACCCTCGATCTCCTCGACAACGACTTCGGCCGCAGCCAAGGGCCGACGTGCCTTGGTCTGCTCGGTTGAGTGAGCAGGATCGCCGTCCACATAATTCATGATCCAGTTTTGGAGCCAGCGCTCCATGTCGGGACGCTCCTTAAAGGAGCCAACCTTGTCCCGCACAATGCATTTTAGATAATGCGCAAAGCGGCAGCAAGCAAAGAGATAGGGCAGGCGCGCGGCCAGATTGGCATTCGCTGTGGCGTCTGGATCGTCGTATTCGGCGGGTTTTTGCAGCGACTGCGCGCCGATAAAGGCGGCGAAGTCCGAGTTCTTGCGGTGGATCAGCGGCATGAAGCCACTCTTCGCAAGTTCGGCCTCGCGACGGTCGCTGATCGCGATTTCGGTTGGGCATTTCATGTCCACACCGCCGTCGTCCGTCGGGAAGGAATGCACCGGTAGGTTCTGCACCGCGCCGCCCGATTCGACACCGCGGATGCGCGAACACCAGCCGAACTCCTTGAACGAGCGATTGATGTTCACCGCCATCGCGTAGGCTGCATTAGCCCAAGTGTATTTGCGGTGATCGGCTGCCCCGGTGTCTTCTTCGAAATCAAAATCGTCAACAGGGCTGGTGCGTGCGCCGTAAGGTAGGCGCGACAGGAAACGCGGCATCGCCAGCCCGATGTAGCGGGCGTCGTCAGACTCACGCAGTGAGCGCCAGGCGGCGTATTCGGGAGTTGAGAATATCTTGGTGAGATCCCGCGGATTGGCGAGTTCCTGCCATGAATCCATCTGCATCACGGTGGGCGACACACCGGCGATGAAGGGAGTGTGGGCAGCCGCAGAAATCTTGGCCATCTCGCCAAGCAAACCGACATCCTGCGGTGAGTGGTCGAAATAATAATCGCCGACGAGACAGCCGAAAGGTTCACCGCCAAACTGGCCGTATTCCTCTTCGTACACCTTCTTGAACAGCGGGCTCTGATCCCACGCCGTACCCTTGAAGCGCTTGAGCGTCTTGCCCAGATCGTCTTTGGAGATGTTCATGACCCGCACCTTCAGGGTCTCGTCGGATTCGGTGTTGCTGACGAGATAATGCAGGCCGCGCCACGCGCCTTCGAGCTTCTGGAACTTGTCGTTGTGCAGGATCAGGTTGATCTGCTCTGAGAGCTTTTTGTCGAGTTCGGCGATGATCGCCTCGATCGATTTCACCACATCCTCGTCGATCAGCCGGGTTTGGGAGAGCGCTTGTTGCGCGAGGGTCTGGACTGCTCGACTGACTTCCTCGCGGGCTTCGTCCGACTTCGGCTTGAATTCCTTCTGGAGCAGGGAAGCGAAGTCGCTACCCTCGACCGTTACCGCGCTGCCGAGTCCTTCGGCTTGGGTTTGTTGATCGGACATTCGAAAAACCTCCAGTGCATGCATGCGCCCCTGGCGGGGCAAACGGCTTCGTTCGATGGAAATTGGCGAGGGGATCACCTCAACCGGTTGCCTCATCTTTCGGCTTGGGCGCTGCGGCCAACGATTGGAGCAGGGCCGGATCGTTGAGCACCTTGAGGATCAGTTCCTCGGCGCCGCTCTTGCCATCCATGTAGGTGATGAGGTTGGAGAGTTGCTGACGGGCGGTTAGGAGTTTGTTAAGCGCGTCGACCTTACGGGCCACGGCGGCCGGCGAAAAATCGTCCATAGAATCGAAGGTCAGTTCGACGTTGAGGTTGCCCTCACCGGTCAGCGTATTGGGTACCTGAAAGGCGACGCGGGGCTTCATGGCCTTCATGCGGCTGTCGAAGTTGTCCACATCGATGTCGAGGAACTTGCGATCGGTGACCGGCGCCAGTGGATCGGCCGGCATGCCTGAGAGATCGGACATCACCCCCATCACGAACGGAAGTTGGATCTTTTTCTCGGCCCCGTAAAGCTCCACGTCGTACTCGATCTGAACGCGGGGTGCCCGGTTGCGGGCTATGAATTTTTGACTACTGCCTGACATTTTGGCCTCCGAGAGACGGATACGTTTGAATCCCCGGATACTGCATCCGGAGTGCTGCCTTCGCTATTCTTCCTCGTCCTTGTTCAACTTCTCGCCGACCACCGTTTCCGCCTGGATAAGGCCGTCAGGTGCGACGTCCTGCATCAGTTCGAGAAAAGACATGTTCATCATCCTCTGCGCCCGGCGCAACACCAACTGAACCGGGTTGGTAGGTTCGCTCCGGGAAAGATAATCGCATAAACGACCGAGTGTTTGTATAACGTCCTGGCGGGAGCGGATTTCGCCGGCGACTACCGTGCTCGGTCGCCCGGCAGCGGTGGCCGCGACCGCTTCCATCGCATCGTTTGAGGCCGAGGCAGTCTCTGCTAGAGGCGCCGACAGACCGATCGCCTGAACGACGCTGGAGAGCGTGGTTTCCAGCATTTTCAGATTAGGAGCATACGATTCGCCTACCCGCTCGCCGATGATGCGGCCAATTTTTTTCGCTCCGGCCAAGGCTTCGGAAGCGAGCCCGGGGAGGTTAGGGTTTTCTTTGACGGCAGCGGCGATCAGGCCCGCCAGCTGCGCTTCAGTCAGCTTGGTGCCATCTGCGCCAGGTGACAGACGCCCTTGGGCGATTTCGATCTCCCGCACCGTAAGCTGGCCGAGACTGCGCGAGCGGAGCACGAAGCTGGAACGCAGATCGGCGATGCCGGCTTCAAGGGACGACAGCGGCAGAAGCGCATTGATGCGCATCGTCGGATCGTTGTCCTCGTCGGCCTCAAGCTCAGGATGAACACTGTCCCAGTAGTCTTCGAGCAGTCGATTGATCAGCGCCAAGCCATCGGCGATGGCGACAAAGCCGGTGTTATGGAGCAGTGCCCGGGTAAGGTACACGGCCACTCGCAGATCCTTGCTACGGCCAAGGAGCGCTTCGGCGAGGGACTGCACCACGCCCCAATTGACGTTTGATCCCTGGATCAGGATCGCGTCGCCACCGTCCTTCCGGAATTCCTCGCTGCGCTTCTCACGCGACGCCTCCTCGAGGCTCAGGAAATCGAGGTCATCCTCAAGATTGGGGCCGCACGGGCAGTCGTCGGAAATCGGTTCCAACCAAATCTCTATCGTCATGCTTGCCTCGTCTTGAAGATGGAGCCGGACAGCGTGCGGTTACTCAATTTCACTCTAGTCTCCAGTCATCGGGTCGGGAGACGCTCACCGCGCCGGGCCAGCTGCAGGAGCGCACACCACCATCTCGCCGACCATCATGCCGACGCAGCGTTGGCTGGGCGCGACGCCCTGAAAGCGGTCGACTGCCGCCTGCCCAACCCGCGTTTCGGTGATGACACCCTTGCGTAGCTGTGCGGCGACGTTTTCGTTGGAGAAACCACTTTCCAACTGCTCCTTGCGAACCTGGTTGAGAATTTCGGCGACGGCCGTTTGAACTGCATCATATGCCGACGAATCTTCGATCTTGACCCCGTTGACAACCACTGCCCGGATTGCATTCTTTGGAATGTCAATCGGGAATACCAGATAGCGCTTGATCGGGCCGACGGCGTCTTCACCCGGCTGGAGATTGGTGCCGAGATAGACCGGCACCTGCCCGCTGCTGCCTTCCTTGTTGAAGGGATCGACCGCGATGGTCTGCAGCAAGCTGTTGCTGGTCTGGCCCGCGACAGCACCGAAACTAACCGAGATGGGCACATCAAGAGTTCCGAAGCTGTACCCAGACGTGTTCGGTTCGGAGATCACGAAGATTGACGGCAGGACCACGTAATCCTTGTCCTCGGCGCGGGTCGGACCGGTGGCGATGTTGCGTCCGTCGCCAAAAGCCGTCGCAGCGACGTGAGTCTGGATCTTGCCACCTCCGCCATTGATCGCCCGGGCGATAAGCATCACGCTATCCGCATCGATCGACGGCTTCCTGACGGACGTCACCGGATCGATACTTCCGGGCGCTACGGTGATGGTGTCCGAAGCAATCGCGACGATGGTCTTGGGCTGATTCGTGCCCTGCCTCTCGTCGGCCTTGGTAATTGCCGAGATACCACCCTGGATCTGGTTCGTTCCGTCGTGCGTCACAGTCCGGTTGGCACCTGTGGCCTTCGAAAAGACGGAGAGCAGGTCGCCTAGGCGCGTGGTACTGCGGGAGGGATCGCTCATCGCGACGGAGGCGTCAGCAGACAGGTCGATGGATCCTTTTCCGGTGGCATTCAGCAAGAGCGTCACGCTCGGACCAGTCAAAATCCGGGCGCCGGCCTGCTGGTAGATGCTGGCGCCGTAAATGGTCAACTTGTTCGGCACGCCGATGGCATTCTGCACCGAAACGTTCGACACCGCACTCGATCCCATCACTGCATCAGAGATGATCTCAAGGGAACCGCTTCCAGTGATGGACAGGTTGCCGAGCGGAATCGCGTTTGGGCTCCGGATTCTGGAGGTGGTATTCGTCAGCGCCATGCTGCCGGAAACCTCAATCTCGTCGGCAAAGAGTTGCGTATCCCCTGTTTCCAGGGTCACAGCGAGCTTGCCATGGTCACTGGCAATCACAGTCGTTCCGCCGGTCACCACCAAGGGCGCGCGGAACAGGTTGGCGCCGGTGGAGAGGTCAATTCCGTTACTGCCCGCATCGACGGTGGCGGTGCCGGTCACGGCCAGCGCACCAGTCTGGCTGACCGGGCCGGCGGCGGTGGCGTTGAGGTTGCCGCCGATGGAGCTGG
>NZ_CALAYQ010000123.1:0-26187 GCF_937894855.1 uncultured Zoogloea sp. | reverse complement strand
GAGCGCAACCTTGCCAAGGTTGAGGTCGAGAGTTCGAGACTCTTCTGCCGCTCCAGAACAGACGGGGAAAACGATGAATCGTTTTCCCCGTTTTTGTTTTGTCCTGTCGCTGTAGCCTGTCTGCAAGACGCCTGTTTTCAGCCTGTCATCTCGCCTGCCCAGAATCGTCACGAACGGCGCGATACCTCATCCGCCGATTGGGGACAGGCATGCAATCAATTCTTGAAACGGGCATCCGGCAGATTCTGCGCCGCCTCTTCGGGTCGGACGTGGAAGCCTTCATTCTGGACGACGACTGGCAGGGGTTGCTGTTCGTGCCGGATTTCGGTGCCGATCAGCGGGTGAGCGTGCCGGCCGAGCCGGTGGCTGAAGCGCAGTTCACCCAGTGGCCCTACGCCAGCGATGCCGCTCCGGCGGCGGCCGGCTGAGCTTCCGGCGCCACAAACAAAAACGGCTGGCCGCAGCCAGCCGTCGCTCTGCCAGGGCGTTTCAGAAGGCGGCGATGCCCGTCTGGGCGCGGCCGAGGATCAGGGCGTGGATGTCGTGGGTGCCTTCGTAGGTGTTCACCACCTCCAGGTTAACCATGTGGCGGATGATCCCGAATTCGTCCGAGATCCCGTTGCCACCCAGCATGTCGCGGGCCACGCGGGCAATGTCCAGCGCCTTGCCGCACGAGTTGCGTTTCATGATCGACGTGATCTCGGCAGAGTCCGTCCCCTCGTCCTTCATCCGCCCCAGCCGAAGGCAGCCCTGCAGGCCCAGGGTGATCTCGGTCTGCATGTCGGCGAGCTTCTTCTGGATGAGCTGGTTGGCGGCCAGCGGCCGGCCGAACTGCTTGCGGTCGAGCACGTACTGCCGGGCGCGATGCCAGCAGTCTTCCGCGGCCCCCAGCGCGCCCCAGGCGATGCCGTAGCGGGCGGAGTTGAGGCAGGTGAAGGGGCCCTTCAGGCCGCGCACGTCCGGGAAGGCGTTTTCCTCGGGGCAGAACACCTCGTCCATCACGATCTCGCCGGTGATCGAGGCGCGCAGGCCGACCTTGCCGTGGATCGCCGGGGCAGACAGGCCCTTCCAGCCTTTTTCCAGCACGAAGCCGCGGATCTTGCCGGCGTCGTCTTTGGCCCACACCACGAACACGTCCGCCACCGGGCTGTTGGTGATCCACATCTTGCTGCCGCTGAGGCTGTAGCCGCCGTCCACCTTGCGGGCGCGGGTGGCCATCGAGCCGGGGTCGGAGCCGTGATCGGGCTCGGTGAGGCCGAAGCAGCCGATCAGCTCGCCGCGAGCGAGGCCGGGGAGGTATTTCTGCCGCGTGGCCTCGGTGCCGAATTCGAAGATCGGCACCATCACCAGCGAGCTCTGCACGCTCATCATCGAGCGGTAGCCGGAGTCGACACGTTCGACTTCCCGGGCGATCAGGCCGTAGCTCACGTAGCTGAGGCCGGCGCCGCCGTATTGCTCGGGGATGGTCGGGCCGAGCAGCCCCAGTTCGCCCATCTCGCGGAAGATTGCGAGGTCGGTGTGCTCAAAGCGGAAGGCTTCCACCACGCGGGGCGCGAGCTTGCCCTGACAGTAGGCGTTGGCGGCGTCGCGGATCTGGCGTTCGTCGGCGGTCAGCTGCTTGTCGAGGAGGAGGGGGGCATCCCATTTGAAGTCGATCATCGGGTCATCCTGGTCGGGTTGGGCGAGCGCCCGACGGGGCGCAGGCATTCATCATCCTGGATGATGCCGCAGCCCGGCCGGGGAATCACGCTGCGCTGCCGAAGGCGCGTTTTCTACATGCCCAGATAGGCGGCGCGGACCTGCTCGTCCTCGATAAGCTCGCGGCCGGTGCCGGTGAGGGAGACGGAGCCGGTTTCGAGCACGTAGCCGCGGTCGGCAAGGGCGAGGGCGGAGAAGGCGTTCTGCTCGGCGAGGATGATGGACATGCCCTGGGCCTTGAGGGCCTTCACCACGTTGAAGACTTCCTCCACCAGCAGCGGGGCGAGGCCCATCGACGGTTCATCCAGAAGCAGCAGTTTGGGCCGGCCCATCAGCGCGCGGCCGATGGCGAGCATCTGCTGCTGGCCGCCGGAGAGCGTGCCGGCGGGGAGCTTCCGCTTCTCCTTGAGGATCGGGAACATGGTGTAGATCTTTTCCAGATCGCCTTCCACCTGGGCCTTGGGCTGGGTGTAGGCGCCCAGGCGCAGGTTGTCCTCGATGGACAGCGGGCCGAATACCTGGCGGCCTTCCGGGCTCTGGCAGATGCCCCGGCGCATGCGCATGTCCGAGCGCAGTTTCGAGATGTCCTCGCCGTCGAAGATGATGCGCCCGCTCATGGGCTGAACGCCCGACAGGCTGCGCAGGAAGGTGGTCTTGCCGGCGCCGTTGGCGCCCACCAGGGCGACGGTCTCGCCGCGCCGCACCTCGATGGAGATGCCTTTCAGCGCCTTGATGCGGCCGTAGCTGCTTTCGAGGTTGGACACCGACAGCAGCACGTCGGGCTGACTGGCGGCGGATTGCAGCTCGCCGGCGCTGCTGGCGCCCAGGCCCACCGACACCGGCGCGAGGCTGGCAACCTTGTGGAACAGCTCGCGGAATTCGGCCCGGGCGGCGCTGCCGAACACCGGGTCGTCGTTGTCGAGGAAGGCGGCGTCGATCTCGGCCCAGTCGGCGGGCGTCAGCACCTCGCTGGTGAGGGGGTAGATGTCGCGCTCCTCGCTCTTGATGTGAGCCTTCTGGTCGTTGAGGTAGAGCCGGAAGGCTTCGGCCAGGCCGCCGATGGTGCTGCGGCCGGCTACGGTGTCGGCCAGCTGCTGGCGCAGGGCGAGGAGGTTCCGGGGGCCGTTGCGGTGCTCGGCCTGCAGGCGGTCGAGGAGCGGGGCGGCGGCGTCAGCGCGCTGGCGCAGCACACGGAACAGGTGCTCGTCCTCCTTGCGGTGGTGGCAGCCGTCCATGAAGTGTTCGAAGTAGTCGAGCACCGAGGAGAGGAAGGCTTCCTCCACCTTGCGGTCGCGCTCCATTTCGGCGATGACTTGCTCGACGGTGATGGCGATGCGCCACAGGTTGCGGTGCTCGTCCTTGATGATGCTGAGGGCTTCCATGGGGGTTCCTCGATTCACGCGTGGGCGCCCAGGTAGGCGGCGATCACGTCCGGGTTGCGGCGCACTTCCTCGCCGGTGCCTTCGGCGAGCTTCTTGCCGTAGTCGAGCACCAGGATGCGGTCGGAGAGGTTCATCACCATCTTCATGTCGTGCTCGACGAGCACCACGGTGATGCCCGAGTCGGCCACCTTGCGGACGAGGTGGTCCACCTCGATGGTTTCCTTCGGGTTGAGGCCGGCGGCGGGTTCGTCGAGGAAGATCAGGCGCGGCTTCATGGCCAGCGCGCGGGCGATCTCGAGGCGCTTCAGGGCGCCGTAGGGCATCGAATCGGCGCGGGCGTCGCGGTATTTCTCGAGGCCGACGAAGCGCATCAGCTCGAAGGCTTCCTCGCGCAGCTCGGCGTCGCGGCGGGTGAGGCCCGGCAGGCGCAGCGCGGCCTTGATGAGGTTGCGATCGAGCCGCAGGTGAGCGCCGACCATCACGTTCTCGATGGCGCTCATGTTCATGCAGATCTGCAGGTTCTGGAAGGTGCGCGCCACGCCGCGGCGGGCCAGCTCGTCCGGCGACTTGCCGCCGATGGATTCGCCATCCAGGCGGATCTCGCCGGCGGTGGGCTTGTAGACGCCGGTGATGAGGTTGAACAGGGTTGTCTTGCCGGCGCCGTTGGGGCCGATCACCGAATAGACGATGCCGGCGTCGATGGAGAAGCTCACATCCTGCACGGCCTTCACGCCGCCGAAGTGGATGGAGAGGTTGGAGACGTCGAGGAGGGCGGGCATCTCAGGACTCCTGAAGGGCCGCCCCGAGGGAGGCCTGCGCCCCCTTGGGGGGCAGCGAACGAAGAGAGCGTGGGGGCATCTTTATTCAGCCTTTCCAAACTTGCTGGCCAGGGTGGGCACCAGACCCTTGGGCAGGAAGATCATGCAGATCATCAGGATGGCGCCGAAGGCGACGGTCTCCCAGCCTTCGAAGGTGGCCAGTGCCTGGGGCAGGGCGGTGAGCAGCACCGCGCCGATCACCGAGCCATACACCGAGGCCATTCCGCCGATGACGACCATCGTGACGAGTTCGATGGAATGGAAGAAATCCGCCAGGTTGGGGGTCACGAAGCCCACGTAATGGGCGGTGACGCTGCCCATCAGGCTGGCAAACACCGCGGACATCACGAAGATGGCGACCTTGTAGCGCACCACATCCACGCCCACCACGCGGGAGGCGACCTCGGAGCCGTGCAGCGCGCGCAGGGCGCGGCCGAAGGGCGAGTCGATGAGGTTGAGGGACGCCCACACGCTCACCGCCAGCAGCGCGGCGACCACCCAGTACCACTGCTTGTCGCTGGAAAGCTCGAAGCCGGCCAGGCCGAAAGCGGGCACCGGCATGCCGTCGGGGCCGCCGGTCCATTGGGCCTCGTTGCGCACCGCGATGTTGATGATGATGCCGAGGCCCAGGGTGGCCATCGCCAGGTAGTTGCCCTTCAGCTTGAAGATCGGGCGGGCGACCAGCGCGGCGAGGATGCCGGTGGCGACCGCGCCGGCGATCATCGCCAGCACCGGGTGCCAGCCGAAGTGGGTGGGCAGCACCGCCGAGGCGTAGGCACCCAGGCCCAGGAAACCGGCGTGGCCGAGGCTGATCTGGCCGGCAAAGCCGATCAGCAGGTTGAGGCCCAGCACAATGACGGCGTTGATCGCCATGCGGATGGCCAGATCCAGATAGAAGCTGTTGGGCAGCACGAAGGGCAGCACCGCCAGCACCGCGATGAGGAAGTAGAGGCCGAGGTAGGCACGTTTCTGCATGGTCACACCCGGTCGGTCACCTTCGCGCCGAACAGGCCGCGCGGCATGAAGAAGAGGATGAAGAGGATCAGCACGAAGGGGATCGCGTCCTTGTAGGCCGACGACAGGTAGCCGGCGCCCATGGCTTCGAGGATGCCCACCAGCAGGCCGCCCACCACCGCGCCGAGGCCGTTGCCGAGCCCGCCCAGCACCGCCGCGACGAAGCCCTTGAGGCCCAGCATGATCCCCACGTCGTAGGAGGTGAGGGTGATCGGGGTGATCAGGATGCCGCCCAGCGCACCAAGGGCCGCCGACATGGCGAAGCTCATGAAGAGCACGCCGTTGGTATTGATGCCGACCAGCTCCGCCGCGAGGCGGTTGTAGGAGGTGGCGAGCATCGCCTTGCCGGTGAGGGTGCGGTTGAAGAAGTACCACAGCACCACCACCACGATGGCCGTGACACCCATCACCCACAGGCTCTGGGGCATCAGGGTGGCGCCGAGGATCTCGATGGGCGTATCGCCCGAGAAGGCCGGCAGGCTGTGGGTATTCTTGCCGAGGAAGACCTGGACCAGCCCGCGGATCACCAGGGATGCGCCGATGGTGATGATGATGAGGGTCACCGTCTCGGCGCCTTTTACCGGCTCGATGGCCAGCTTCTCGATGAGGATGCCGACCACCGCCGGGACCAGGATCGCCAGTACCAGCGCCGCCGGCAGGGGCAGCCCGGCCTGGGTGAAGAACACCGCGAGCATGCCGCCCAGCATGATGAACTCGCCCTGGGCGAAGTTGATCACGTTGCTGGCGTTGTAGATCAGCGTGAAGCCGAGGGCCGCCAGCGCATAGGTGGCGCCGACGGTGAGGCCGGAGAACAGGAATTGAAGCAGCTGGGCGAGCATCACGCACCTCCCGTCGGTGCGTGGTGGGGTCGATGAGTCATTGTGTCTCCTCTCGATCGAGTGGGCCGATCCGGCGCCGGGGACCAGGGTGGCCTGGCGGCCGAGATTCTATATTTTGTAATCGGTTCTGTTTATTAGAAATGATACAAAAAATCTAGTCAAGAGAATTTTGTGTATCAAATTGGCTCGGCGTGATCGATGCCCGCCCCGGCTGCCGATGCGGGGGCGGGCGAATACGGAGTGTTCAGCGGGGGCCGGGGGCTTCGCGGGTCGAGCCGAGGCGCTGGGAGAGGGAGTGGGCGGCGTCCTTGAGGCGGGCGATCACCGGGCTCTCGGCGCTCATGTCGATGGAGCCTTCGACGCCCACCAGCACGATGGACATGGTGAGTTCGTTCTTGAAGTTGAACACCGGTGCGGCCACCGCCTCGACGCCGCGGAACATGTAGTTGCCGGAGATGGCCGCCACGCCCTGGTTGCGCACGTCGGCCAGCAGGGCCTCGGCGTCTTCCGGCGTCTCGACGCCGGGGGGCAGGTTCTTGCGGGCGTCGAGCTCGCGGCGGAGGATCGCCTTGGTCTGGGCTGGCGGCAGCCAGGCGCCGAACACCCGGCCGACGGCGGAGCTGAGCAGGCCGAGGGTGGTGCCGGTGACCACGTTCACGGTGATCGGCCGGCGCGGGCGTTCCCAGCGCACGATCACCGGGCCGTTGTCGCCCCACACGGCCAGGGCGGTGGTCTCATTCACCGCGTCGCGCAGCTCGGAGATTGCCGTGAGGCCGAGCCGGATGCGGTCGAGCCGGTCGATGGCGACGAGGCCGATGTTGAGCGCGAAGGGCCCGAGGTTGTAGCGCGAGGTGAGCGGATCCTGCTCGACGAGGCCGCTGCGGATCAGGCTGACGAGGTAGCGGTGGGCCTTGGAGGGCGGCATGTCGGCGGCGGCGGCGATGTCCTTGAGCATCATCGAGCGCTTGCCGAACACCATCGCCTTGAGGATGCCCATGCCCACTTCGAGGGACTGGACGCCGTGTTTTCCTTCCAGCTCTTCGCTCATGTTTCTGTATCCGGTGGTTGGTTGAACGTGTTACGTAATGGTAAATTGATTTTAGAAAAAGTAATCATAATTCCCAAGTGAGGAGTAAGGAGGGAGGAGTGATGAGGCCTTGGTTGGGGCTTGTGCGCTGGCGATGGCTGGTGTGCGGGTTCCGGGGATTCGTTGCTTCTTTCGCCTGACGCCTCCGCAGACCAGGAGATTCAGCCATGACCCAGCTTCGTGTTTTCGCCATCGACGGCATCGTGCCCGTCGTCCATCCGTCCGCTTACGTCCATCCTTCTGCCGTGTTGATCGGTGACGTGATCGTCGGCCCCGACTGCTATGTGGGCCCGTGCGCCAGCCTGCGTGGGGATTTCGGGCGGCTGATCCTGGAGCGGGGCGTGAATGTGCAGGACACCTGCGTGATGCACGGCTTTCCGGGCACCGACACGGTGATCGAGGAAGATGGCCACATCGGCCACGGGGCGGTGCTGCACGGCTGCCGCATCGGCCGCAACGCGCTGGTGGGGATGAACGCGGTGATCATGGACAACGCGGTGATCGGCGAGGCGTCCATCGTGGCGGCGATGGCCTTCGTGAAGGCCGGGGTGGAGATTCCGCCGCGCTCGCTGGTGGCTGGGATGCCGGCCAAGGTGCTGCGCGAACTCACCGACGAGGAGATCGTCTGGAAGACCGACGGCACGCGCACGTATCAGGATCTGACCCGACGCTGCCTGGCGACGATGGTCGAGACCGCTCCGCTCACCGAGATGGAACCCGGCCGCAAGCGCTTCGAGATGCCGGACGTGGTGCCGCTGGTGGCGCTCAGGAAGAAGGACGCCTGAGCATCAGTCGCCGAGGCTGCGGGAATAGGCGAGGAACACATCGTCCCGCTTCCAGCCGAGCGATTCGTACAGGGCCTGGGCGGCGTGGTTGCTGCGCGCGGTGGTGAGGTCCATTCGCGCCTTGCCCCGCTGCCGGGCCAGCGTCTCGGCCGCCTGCAGCAGACGCCGACCCACGCCGGCGCGGCGGTGGGCGGGCTGCACGAACAGGTCGTAGAGGCTGAAGATGGGCTTCGCCTCCACCGAGCAGAACGTGGGGTAGAGCTGACAGAAGCCGAGGATCCAGCCCTCCGAGTCGCAGGCGATGAGGATTTCCGACTCCTGCCGGGCGAGGCGCTCGAGCACGAAGCGCCCGGCGCCGGCCGGGTCGGCCGGCTGGTCGTAGAACTGGCGGTAGGCATCGAACAGCGGCGCGACGGCCGCTGCGTCTTCGGCGCCGGCGAGGCGGATGGACACGGCCTGCGCCGTCATGACTGGGCGGCCTCGGACGCGGCACCGGGGATCGGCCCCAGCTTGCCGTCGCCGTAGGTGCGCAGCACCTGGGAGATGGTGACGTGATAGCCGTCGAGCCAGTTGGCCTGGCGGGCCTTGGCTTCCCGGTGCAGCGGGTGGTCGACGAGGGTCCGGAGGGCTTCGAGGCTGTCCCAGTAATACACGTTGGCGATCTGGCCAGACTGGGGGTTCTCCCAGCTGGTTTCACCCAGGTAGCCGGGAATCGAGCGAGCAGCAGCAGCGATCGCCTCGTCGAGGCGGTGGAACGCGTCGTCGAAGGCCCCGGCCTTGAAAACGAAGGTGGAGGTGTACATCCGCAGCTCCCGGTTCAATCGGAAAAAGCGGCGTATTAGACGCGCCTCTGCCCATGAGGACAAGGGCAAGCGATGCCTGATGTGGGATCAGGCCAGTTCGGCCAGGGGGTCGTCTTCGCGGAAGCGTTCGTGGATGAGTCGGGAGGCCGGGGGCGTCTGGCCGCTGGCGAGCTGGAAGTGGGCGTCCAGGTGGCGCTCGGACGGGGCCAGCAGGCGGCGGTAGAGCTCCTTGCACAGCAGCCGCGCCTTCTGGCCGGGCCAGTCGGACGGCAGCAGCACGTCGGGGAGCTCCGGGTCGCGCAGCAGCAGGCGCCGGTAGTCGTGGATCAGCAGGATGCGCAGCAGGAAGGCGCTCTGGTCGTCGATCTCGTTGTTGGCGTCGGTGCGCAGCTGGTCGAGCACCGGCTGGTAGCGGTCGACGAAATCCGCATACACGCCGGCGAGACGTTCGAGGTTCCACGCGCCATTGACCATGTCCACGTCGTTGGCGGCGGTGCCGAACTGGGCGTCGGCGGCCAGCAGCGGCTTGAGCCGGCCGAGGATGCCGGACAGCCCTTCAGCGTGGAGGGCGTCGAAGGCAGCGGTGAGGTCGGCGCTGGGATGCACGAAACAGTCGCCACCGAGCACCCCGAAACCCTGCCAGAACAGCGCCCGGCGCAGGCCTTCGCGCTCCTTGGGGGCGAGCTCTCCGACGGTGACGATGAGCCGCCAGCGGCGGTCCCAAAGGGGGGCGCTGGAGGCGTAGATGTGGCGGGAGGCTTCCTCGAAGCGGCGCTGGCCGGACGGGGTGAGCAGGTAGTCGGTGCGCCGGCCGGAGGGCTCGGTGCGCAGCCATTCTTCCTTCACCAGCCGGAACACCGAGGTGCGCACCAGGCGCTCGTTGAGCCCGAGGGGTTCGAGCAGTTCGATCAGGCTGCCCAGCCAGATGCGGCTGCCCCGCGGCAGCACGGCATCCCCAAAGACCGAGATGATGAGCGAACCCGCCTGGACGCGGTCTTGCTGGCGGAAGTCTTCGAGACGTTTCTGGGCTGGGGGGAGCACGATCTTGCCGAGTGTTGCCTGGGGGATAGGCATAAAGATTGCTATTTTACCGGCTCCCCCCGGCGCTGAACAGGCGACATGCCTTCGGCTTGCCGCCTAGAACGTCAGCAGGTGGGCCGCATCGGGGATCTCCGGCTGCTGCTGGGCGAAGAAGCCCTCGGTGTGGATGTGCTCGGTCTTTGCGCCAAGGGCTTTCACCGTCGTCGCGCAGGTCTCGACGAAGGCCGGGCTGCCGGCGACGAAGATGGTGTGCTTCGACAGATCCGGGAACAGCCCGGGCAGCACCGCATCCACGCGCCCGGCCAGGTAGCCTTCGCGCTCCTCGCGGGTGAGGGTGATCTTGTAATCGAAGGCCCGGTGCTTGGTGCGCCACCAGGCCAGCATGCCCTGGCTGTAGACGTCGGCCTGGGTGCGGGCCGAGAAGAGCAGGGTGACGGGCTTCCTGAAGCCGCGCCGCAGGGCCGCCTCGGTGAGGGCCAGGATGGGCGCGAGGCCGGTGCCGGCGGCGAGGCACAGCACCGGCGTATCCACGCCCGGGTCGCCGATGAAGGTGCCGTAGGCGCCGGAGAGCTTGACGCTCTCGCCGATGGCGAGTTGATCGTGAACCCAGTTGCTCGTCACACCGCCGTCGGCGCGGGCCACCTGCAGCACCAGTTCGCCGTCGGGGCGCGGGGCGTTGGAGATGGAATAGGCGCGGGGCGGGATGTCGGCGCGCGGGTTGCCGAGCGTCACATACTGGCCGGGCCAGTAGCGGATCGGCTGGCCCACCGGGCGCAGGCGCAGCTCCACCACGCGATCGGCCACCGGGCGCTTGTCGGTGACCACGAAGAGCGCGTCCTCCCGCGGCGGGAAGAGCTTGGGCTTGGCGTCCTCGGTGCCCCATTCGATGGTCAGCTCGTCGGAGATCGGCTTGGCCATGCACATCAGGCCGTAGCCCTGGCGGCGCTCTTCCTGCGACAGCGCCATGTCGAGCACCATGCCCTGGTCGAACTGGCCGGCGGTGACCTTCACCTTGCACTCGCCGCACGCGCCGGCGCGACAGTTGTTGGGCAGCGCGTAGCCTGCCTTTTCGAGGGCCATCAGCACGGTGTCGCCGTAGGCGCATTCCACCGACTTGCCCGAGGGTTGCATGATGATGCGTGACATGGTTTTTCTCTCAGTGAGGAGTAATGAGTGAGGAGCGAGGAGGGGCGGCGCTTTTTCTCCTCACGCCTTACTCCTCACTCCTCACGCTTCAATCAGAAGACGGGAATGATGTCTTCCATGTCGATGTCGCTGATTTCCTGGCCGGTGATGCCCACTTCGGGGATCGCCGGGAAGGGGATGTTGTAGCGGTCGAGCACGCCCTTCAGGTTGATCATCGCGTTCTTCCAGTTCTGCAGCTTCACCTCGTAGGTCGGGATGCCGAAGCCGGCGCCGCGGGCCACTTCCTCGGCCTCGCGCTGGTTGTCGATGAAGTCGGCGGGCAGATCCCAGAATTCCATCGGCGGCTCGAACAGTACGGCCGACAGGAAGAGATAGCCGGCGCGGATCTGCTTGGTGACGATGGATTTGGTCTCTTCCTTCAGGCCCGGGTAGTCGCGCTCCATCACCGCCATGCAGATCGCCATGTGGCGGCCTTCGTCACGGCCGATGTTCTTGAAGCCTTCCTTGAAGACCGGCTCGCGGGAGTTGTCGAACATCTGCTTGAAGATGGTGGCGGCGGCGATCTCGCCCATCAGGAAGGAGCTGAACAGCACCGCAAGGTCGTACTTGGGCACGGCCTGCTTGTAGCCGGTCCAGTAGCGCGAGCCATTGAAGTACAGCCACTGCACGTTCTTCTGCAGGCGGCGGCCGAGTTCGGTCTTGGGCTGATAGGTGATCGGGTCCGGGTGGCCGAGCATCTTGGTGATGGCCAGGCCACACATGATTTCGTGGTTCTGCTCGTCGCGGGTGACGGAGAAGAAGCACTTCCTCACCGGGTCTTCCTCGTGGACCTCGTAAGTCTTGATCAGCGCTTCGGCGAAGACCGGGGGCGCCGAGGCGTCGAATACCGACAGCAGGCTCCACCAGTAGGCGATGGATTCGCGCTCTTCCCAGCTGTAGCTGTCTACATCCAGGGTGTCCCAGGGCAGCTTTTCCGGATCCCAGTTTTCACGCAGGGCGGCCTGCCAGACTTCCTGCAGCTTCTTGGTCTTGCTGTTCCACGACAGCGGATAGATGTTGGGCTGCTGGATTTCCGGCGGAAATTCCATCTTGTCTGCAAAGCGTTCCTTGTTGCTGGCCATGGTGCCTCCTCGTAGGTGTGTGATGAACCGTTTGTCACCGCGCCCATGTCCCTTGGGCTGGCGTGGTTAATCATGATACAAAAACAAAATAAACGTCAATAAAAATGTATCAACAAGATCGAGGGGCGGAAAATCGACTCGGCCGTTACAAATGCGCATTTCGGCCAAAACCGGCAAAAATTCTTTTTAATAAATTGAATATAAACAGATTTTCTTTTATGGAATTGGTTTTGAAGTACGGAACAACAGAACGCACTGCCACAAAAATGCGATACCAAACATTGACTTTGATCAGATTGATTTGTACTGTTTCACTCAGCAACCCAAAAACCAGACAGGAGACAGCCGAATGACTCACCCCCTCTTCGAAAAGCACCAGGCCACGCTGGAAGGCGCCGTTGCCGCAATCGCCTCCCGCGCCTACTGGTCTGCCTACCCCGAGATGCCGAGCCCCAAGGCCTACGGCGAAAACGCGGCGGAAGAGGGCAAGAAGGCCTTCGAGGCCCACCTGGGCAAGGCTTTCGAACTGGGCCAGCCGGGCCAGAGCGGCTGGCTGGCGGGCGAGAAGTCGCCCTACGGCATCGCGCTGGACGTGCAATACCCGGTGTGTGATCCGGAAGCGCTGATCGCCGCCGGCCAGGCCGCCATGAAGGGCTGGCAGGCGCTGGGCGCCGACGGCCGCACCGGCATCTGCCTCGAGATCCTCGACCGCCTCAACAAGCAGAGCTTCGAGCTCGCCCACGCGGTGATGATGACCACCGGCCAGGGCTGGATGATGGCCTTCCAGGCCGGCGCGCCCCATGCCCAGGATCGCGGCCTCGAGGCCGTCGCCTACGCCTGGCGCGAGCAGCGCTTCGTGCCCGCCGAAACCGTGTGGGAAAAGCCCCAGGGCAAGAACCCGCCGCTGGTCATGAAGAAGCACTTCGAGATCGTCGGCCGCGGCATCGGGCTGGTGATCGGCTGCGGCACCTTCCCCACCTGGAACACCTACCCCGGCCTGTTCGCAGCGCTGGCTACCGGCAACCCGGTGATCGTCAAGCCCCACAGCAACGCCATCCTCCCGGCGGCGATCACCGTGCGCACCATCCGCGCCGTGCTGGCTGAAAACGGCATCGACCCCAACCTGGTCAGCCTGTGCGTCACCGACAAGCGCGCCACCACCAAGGGCCTCGCCACGCATCCGGCGGTCAAGTCCATCGACTTCACCGGCGGCAACGTGTTCGGCCAGTGGCTGATCGACAACTGCCGCCAGGCCCAGGTGTATGCCGAACTGGCGGGCGTGAACAACATCGTCATCGACTCCACCAACGCCTACAAGGCGATGCTGGGCAACCTGGCCTTCACCCTGTCGCTGTACTCCGGCCAGATGTGCACTACCTCCCAGGCCATCTTCGTGCCGGCCGCCGGCATCGAGACCGAAGACGGCCCCAAGAGCTACGACGAGGTGTGCGCGGATCTGGCCAAGGCCGTCGAGCGTTTCCTCGGCAAGCCCGAAGTGGCCCACGCCGTGCTCGGCGCGATCCAGTCCGCCGACACCCTTGAGCGCATCAAGCTCGCCAACAGCGGCGAGCTGGGCAAGGTGGTGCTGGCGTCCAGCAAGCTCGACAACCCGGACTTCCCGGGTGCCGAAGTGCGCACCCCGGTGCTCATCGCCTGCGACGCCGCCGACGAGCGCTTGTACATGGAGGAGCGCTTCGGCCCGATCAGCTTCATCGTCAAGGTGGCCGACACGGCCGCCGCCATCGCACTCTCCGAGCGCGTGGTGAGCACCCACGGCGCGCTGACCGCCGGCATCTACTCCACGAAGCAGGACGTCATCGACGCGATGACCGAAGCCACCTGGCGCAGCAAGGTCGCCCTGTCGATCAACCTCACCGGCGGCGTGTTCGTGAATCAGTCGGCGGCGTATTCCGACTACCACGGCACCGGCGGCAACCCGGCGGCCAACGCGTCGTATGCGGATTCGGCCTTCGTCGCCAACCGCTTCCGCGTGGTCCAGCGCCGTTATCACGTCTGAGGAGGCCGCGATGGAATTCAACAACATCCTCTTCACGGTTGAAGCCGGCGTCGCCCGCCTCACCCTCAACCGCCCGGACAAGCTCAACAGCTTCACCGGCGAGATGCACGCCGAGCTGCGCGTGGCCCTCGACAGCATCCAGGCTGATAAATCGGTGCGCGTGCTGGTGCTCACCGGCGCCGGCCGGGCCTTCTGCGCCGGCCAGGATCTGGCCGACCCGGACATGCAGAGGGTGGGCGGCAAGATGCCGGACATCGGCAACGTGGTCGAAGCCAACTACAAGCCGCTGGTGCTGCGCCTGCAGAACCTGCGCGTGCCGACCATCGCCGCGGTAAATGGCATTGCGGCCGGTGCCGGCGCCAGCGTGGCGCTGGCCTGCGATCTGGTGGTCGCCAGCAAGTCGGCGTCCTTCCTCCAGGCCTTCAGCAAGATCGGCCTGGTGCCGGACACCGGCGGCACCTGGTTCCTGCCCCAGCGCGTGGGCATGGCCCGGGCGATGGGCCTGGCGCTGCTGGCCGACAAGCTGCCCGCCGAGAAGGCCGCCGAATGGGGCCTGATCTGGGAAGCCGTCGCCGACGACGCGTTCGCCGCCCGCGTCGACGCGCTGGCCACCCAGCTGGCCGCCATGCCCACCAAGGCGCTGGTGCGCACCCGCCAGGCCATGCACGCCGCGCCGGGCCACACGCTGGAGCAGCAGCTGTCGTTTGAAGGCAGCTTCATGCGCGAGCTGGGCTGGAGCCCGGACTACGCCGAAGGCGTCGCCGCCTTCATGGAAAAGCGCGCGCCGAAGTTCACCGGGGAATGAGCGTGGCCGAACTTTCCAACCACGCCCTCGACACGTCCGCCATCGTCGCGGTGGTCGGTACTGGCGCGATGGGCGCCGGCATCGCCCAGGTCGCGGCGGCCGCGGGCCACGTGGTCAAGCTGCTCGACACCCGGCCCGAGGCCGCGGCCAGGGCGGCTGCCGGCATCCGCGCCCAGTTTGGCAAGCTGGTGGAGAAGGGCCGCATGGCCGCCGACGCCGCAGAGGCGGCCGGTGCCCGGCTGCGCCCGGTCGAGCGCCTTGGCGATCTGGCCGACGCCGCGCTGGTGATCGAGGCCATCGTCGAGAGCCTCGAGGCCAAGCAGGCCCTCTACCGCGATCTCGAATCCATTGTTGGCGCCGGCTGCATTTTCGGCACCAACACCTCGTCGATCTCCGTCACCGCCATCGGCTCGGCCCTCGGCCGGCCCGAGCGGCTGGCCGGCCTGCACTTCTTCAACCCGGCGCCCCTGATGGCGCTGGTGGAGATCGTCTCCGGCCTCGCCACCGACAAGGCGGTGGCCGACACCCTGTTCGCCACCGCGGCGGCCTGGGGCAAGACGCCGGTGCACACCCGCTCGACCCCGGGCTTCATCGTCAACCGCGTGGCCCGGCCGTACTACGGCGAAGCGATGCGCATCGCCACCGAAGGCGCCGCCGACGTGGCCACCATCGACGCGGTGATGCGCGAGGCCGGCGGCTTCAAGATGGGCCCGTTCGAACTCACCGACATGATCGGCCACGACGTGAATTTCGCGGTGAGCCGCTCGGTGTGGAACGCCTATTACAACGACCCGCGCTTCCAGCCCTCGCTGATTCAGCAGGAGCTGGTGGATGCCGGCTTCTTCGGCCGCAAGTCCGGGCGTGGTTTTTACGACTACCGGGAAGGCGCCGAGCGCCCCGCGCCCAAGACCTGCGTCGCCCAGCCGGCGCCGGCAGACATCGTGCTCCACGGCCGCACCGCCGCCGTCGAAGCCATCGCCGACCGGCTTTTTGAACACGGCGTGACCTACACCTGGGGCGAGGCGGAAGACGGCCGCATCGCCGAGGTGGGCGACGCGGTGATTTTCGTCACCGACGGCCGCACCGCAACCCAGCGGGCCGCGGAAACCGGGATCGCCAACACCGTGCTGATCGACCTCGCGCTGGACTACACCAAGGCCACCCGGCTGGCGGTGAGCGTTGCCCACAGCTGCTGGGCGCCGGCTGCAGCGTCGGCCACCGGCCTGCTGCAGGCTGCGGGCTTTGCGGTGTCGCGCTTCGGCGACGTGCCGGGCCTGGCGGTGATGCGCACCGTGGCGATGCTCGCCAACGAGGCCGCCGACGCGGTGAACCAGGGCGTGTGCGATGCCCGCGGCGCCGATTCGGCGATGCAGCTGGGCGTCAATTACCCCAAGGGGCCGCTGGCCTGGGCCGACGCCGTGGGCCTTGCCACCATCTGCCAGGTGCTCCGCCACCTCGGCGATTTCTACGGCGACCCGCGCTACCGCATCTCGCCGCTGATCCAGCAGTCGGTCTTTGCCGGAAAGGGCATCCATGACTACTAAGCATTCCAACCCCACCGAGGCCCAGGCGCTGGCCGAAGCCGTTGCCGAGGCCATGTGGTCGCGGGACCGCGCCGCCAATGCGCTGGGGATCAGGATCGAGAGCGTCGGGCCGGGCGTGTCGCACCTGTCGATGCCGGTGCGCGGCGACATGGTGAATGGCCACCACATCTGCCACGGCGGGCTGATCTTCTCGCTGGCCGACACCGCCTTTGCCTACGCCTGCAACAGCTATAACCGGAACACCGTGGCCTCGGCCTGTCACATCGACTTTCTGGCGCCGGGAATGGAGAACGACACCCTCGACGCCGAGGCGGTCGAGCGTTCCCAGTCCGGCCGCACCGGGGTCTATGACGTGACCGTGAAGAGTCGCCAGAGCGGCAAGACCATCGCCCTGTTCCGGGGCAAGAGTTACCGGATCAACGGCGAAGTCATCGCCGGGCTGGCGGACGAGTCGGTGGCCTGAGGGCCGCCCGAACCCGTCAAGAACATACAAAGAGAGGAGACAACCATGCCCACAAAGCGCCCCGAGGCCGCCGATCTGGAGCCGATCGAGAAGGCCAGCCGCGACGAGATCTCGGCCCTGCAGCTCGAACGCCTCAAGTGGTCGGTCCGCCACAGCTACGACAACGTCGAGCCCTACCGCAAGCGCTGCCAGGAAAAGGGCGTCCATCCGGACGACCTGAAGCAGCTGGCCGATCTGGCCAAGTTCCCGTTCATGACCAAGACCGACCTGCGGGACAACTACCCCTTCGGCCTCTTCGCCGTGCCGCGCAACAAGGTGGCGCGCCTGCATGCTTCCAGCGGCACCACCGGTAAGTCGGTGGTGGTCGGCTACACCAAGAACGACCTGGACAACTGGGCCAACGTGGTGGCCCGCTCCATCCGCGCCGCCGGCGGCCTGCCGGGCGACATGGTGCACGTGGCCTACGGCTGCGGGATGTTCACCGGCGGCCTCGGCGCCCATGCCGGCGCCGAGCGCCTGGGCTGTACCGTGGTGCCCATGTCCGGCGGCCAGACCGAGAAGCAGGTTCAGCAGATCATGGACTTCCGTCCGGACGTCATCATGGTCACCCCGTCGTACTCGCTGGTGATCGCCGAGGAGTTCGAGCGCCTGGGCATCAAGCCCGACGAGATCTCGCTCAAGGTCGGCATCTTCGGCGCCGAGCCGTGGGGGCAGGGCATGCGCGCCGAGATCGAGCGCAAGCTGGGCATCGACGCCATCGACATCTACGGCCTGACCGAAGTGATGGGCCCGGGCGTTGCCTGCGAGTGCATCGAGAGCAAGGACGGCCCGGTGATCTGGGAAGACCACTTCTACCCCGAGATCATCAACCCCGACACCGGCGAAGTGGTGGCCGACGGCGAGGAGGGCGAGCTGGTGTTCACCTCCCTCACCAAGGAAGCCTTCCCGGTGATCCGCTACCGCACCCGCGACCTCACCCGCCTGCTGCCGCCCACCTCGCGCTCGTTCCGCCGGATGGACCGCATCACCGGCCGCTCGGACGACATGCTCATCATCCGCGGCGTGAATGTCTTCCCGACCCAGATCGAGGAGCAGATCCTGCGCGACCAGCGCCTGTCGGGCAACTACCAGATCGTGCTGACCCGCGACGGCCACATGGACGACGTGGAAGTGCGCTGCGAAGTCCAGCGCGAGTTCTCCGGCAAGCTAAGCCGCGCCGCCGTCGAGGAGATCAGCCGGGGTCTGCAGCACCACATCAAGACCATCATCGGCATCTCCACCAAGATCCGCGTGATGGACTTCGACTCCATCCCGCGCACCCAGACCGGCAAGGCCCGTCGCGTGATCGACGAACGCCCCAAGCAGCTTTAAGGAGAACCGGTCGATGAACAACGCCTTCATCTGCGATGCCATCCGCACGCCCATCGGGCGCTACGGCGGCACCCTCGCCAGCGTGCGCGCTGACGACCTGGGCGCCGTTCCGCTCAAGGCCCTGATGGCCCGCAACCCTCAGGTGGACTGGTCTGCCGTCGAGGACATCATCTACGGCTGCGCCAACCAGGCCGGCGAGGACAACCGCAACGTCGCCCGCATGTCCGGTCTGCTGGCCGGGCTGCCGGTGGATGTGCCGGGCACCACGGTCAACCGCCTGTGCGGTTCGGGCATGGACGCCATCGGCATCGCCGCCCGGGCCATCAAGTCTGGCGAAACCGGGCTGATGATCGCCGGCGGGGTCGAGAGCATGTCCCGCGCGCCCTTCGTGATGGGCAAGGCGGAGTCCGCCTTCTCCCGTAACGCGGCGATTTTTGATACCACCATCGGCTGGCGCTTCATCAACCCGGCGATGAAGAAGCTCTACGAGACCCACTCGATGCCGCAGACCGCGGACAACGTGGCCGAGGAGTTCGCCATCAACCGCGCCGACCAGGACGCCTTCGCCCTGCGCTCCCAGCAACGCTGGGCCGCCGCCCACGCCGCCGGCCGCTTTGCCGACGAGCTGGTGCCGGTGGAGATCCCCCGCAAGAAGGGCGACCCGATCGTTTTCGACACCGACGAGCATCCGCGCCCCGAGACCACGCTGGAGATGCTGGCGAAGCTGAAGGGCGTCAATGGCCCGGAGATGACGGTGACCGCCGGCAACGCATCCGGCGTGAATGACGGTGCGTGCGCGCTGCTGCTGGCCTCCGAGGCGGCCGCTGGCAAGTATGGCCTCACCCCGAAGGCCCGCGTGGTGGGCATGGCCACCGCCGGCCTGCTGCCGCGGATCATGGGCTTCGGCCCGGCGCCGGCCGTGAAGAAGGTGCTGGCCCAGACCGGCCTCACGCTCGACCAGATGGACGTGATCGAGCTCAACGAAGCCTTCGCCGCCCAGGCTCTGGCCGTGCTGCGCGATCTCGGCCTCGCCGACGACGAAGCGCGCGTCAATCCCAACGGCGGCGCCATCGCCATGGGCCACCCGCTGGGTGCCAGCGGCGCACGGCTCGTCACCACCGCCATGTACGAACTCCACCGCCGCGGCGGCCGCTACGCGCTATGCACCATGTGCATCGGCGTGGGGCAGGGCATCGCGATGGTGATTGAAAGGCTGTAAGGGGAATTGGGTAATGGGAAGTAGGGAGTAGGGGGCGGGCTGGACGCGGGTGCGCTGGCGATCGTGAGCGCATCCGCGTCGAGGACTGATCCCACTCCCCACTACCTCGGACCCGAATAACGACCAAAGAGGAGACATAACCATGAACAAAAGAACCACCCTGAAGACCCTGTTCGCCGGCACCGTGCTTGCCCTTGGCAGCTTTGCCGCGATTGCCAACGAGCCGATCAAGATCGGTTCGATCCTGTCGGTCACCGGCCCGGCCGCCTTCCTGGGCGACCCGGAGCTGAAGACCCTCCAGCTCTACGTGGAAGAGATCAACAAGAAGGGCGGCGTGCTCGGCCGCCAGCTCCAGCTGGTGCACTACGACGACGGCAGTGACGCCAACAAGGCCAACGGCTTTGCCAAGCGCCTGATCGACGACGACAAGGTGGACCTGATCGTCGGCGGCACCACCACCGGCTCCACCATGTCCACCGTGCCGCTGGTCGAGAAGGCCGGCGTGCCCTTCATCTCCCTGGCGGGCGCCGTGGTGATCGTCGAGCCGGTCAAGAAATTCGTCTTCAAGACCCCGCACACCGACCGCATGGCCGCCGAGAAGGTCTTTGAGGACATGAAGAAGCGTGGCATCAGCAAGGTGGCGCTGCTCTCCGAGACCAGCGGTTTCGGCCAGTCCGGCAAGAAGGAGACCGAGGCCGTCGCCGCCAAGTACGGCGTGACCCTGGTGGCCAGCGAAACCTACGGGCCGAAAGACACCGACATGAGCCCGCAGCTCACCAAGATCAAGAACACCGCCGGCGTGCAGGCCGTGTTCGTGTTCGGCCTTGGTCAGGGCCCGGCCATCGTCACCAAGAGCTACAAGCAGCTCGGCATCACGCTGCCCCTGTACCAGTCCCACGGCGTCGCCTCGGACGAGTTCCTGAAGCTCGCCGGCCCGGCTGCCGAAGGCGTGCGCCTGCCGTCCCCGGCCCAGCTGATCCCCGAGAAGCTGCCCGCCGGCGATCCGCAGAAGCCCGTCGTGACCGCCTACGACAAGGCCTACAAGGAGCGCTACAAGCAGGACGTGTCCACCTTCGGCGGCTACGCCTACGACGGCCTGATGATCGCCGTCGATGCCATCAAGCGTGCCGGCTCCACCGACAAGTCCAAGGTCCGCGACGCCATCGAAGCCACCAAGGGCTTCGTGGGCACCAGCGGCACCTTCAACATGTCGCCCACCGACCACATGGGCCTCGACCTGTCGGCCTTCCGCATGCTCGAAGTCAAGGGCGGCGACTGGACCATCTCGAAGTGAGGAGAGGCGGGTAGTGGGAAGTGGGTAATAGGTAATTGGTAATGGGGAGTGGGGTTTTGCCGGGTGCGCTGACGAGGGTGAGAGCCGGGCAATTCAGGCTAGGTCCCCCCCACTTCCCACTTCCAACTTCCCACCTCCCGCTCCCCTGAGCCACCAACAATCATGACGACCTACTCAACCCTGGAAATCGAACGCGCCGGCCGCGTGGCGACGATCTGGATGAACCGTCCGGAGGTGTTCAACGCCTTCGACGAGGCGCTGATCGCCGACCTGCGCGACGCGTGCATCGAGCTCGACGCCGACGCCAGCGTGCGCGTGGTGGTGCTGGGCGGCCGCGGGCGGCATTTTTCTGCCGGCGCCGACCTCAACTGGATGCGTCGCGCGTCCGGCTACAGCGAAGCCGAGAACCTCGACGACGCCCGCCGCTTCAGCGCCATGCTGCGCGGCCTGTCCGAGATGTCCAAGCCGACCATCGCCCGGGTGCAGGGCGCTGCCCTCGGTGGCGGCACCGGCCTTGCGGCGGCCTGCGACATGGCGATCGCGGCGTCCGACGCCAGCTTTTCCACCTCGGAAGTGAAGTTCGGAATCATCCCCGCGGTCATCAGCCCCTACGTGCTGCGCGCGGTCGGGCCGCGCCACGCACTGCGCCTGTTCCAGAGCGCCGAGAAGATCGACGCCCAGCGGGCGCTCGCGATCGGGCTGGTGGGCGAGGTGGTGGCGCTGGATCAACTGGATGCCGCGGTGGCAAAGCTGGCCGAAACGCTGGTCGGCTGCGCACCCCAGGCCCAGAAGGCCGCCAAGGACCTGATCGCCGCGATCAACGCCCGCCCCATCGACGATGCAGTGAGCGAGGAAACCGCCCAGCGCATCGCCCGTCGGCGTGCCACCGACGAGGCCAGGGACGGCATCGCCGCCTTCCTCGAAAAGCGCGCCCCGGCCTGGCTGCGCTGAGCGCGTCAGCCCCCGAATAACCCAGCAGGAGAACACTCATGTACACCCAAAGCTTCAGCGTGCCGGACAACGCCGGCCAGAAGACGGCGGCCAGGACCCCGTCCACCGAAGACCCGGAACTGATGGCCCGCTTCGATGCCCGCATCGACGCCGACGGCCGCATCGAACCCCAGGACTGGATGCCCGAGGCCTACCGCCGCACCCTGGTCCGCCAGATCAGCCAGCACGCCCACAGCGAGATCGTCGGCATGCTGCCCGAAGGCAACTGGATCTCCCGCGCGCCCAGCCTCAAGCGCAAGGCCATCCTGATCGCCAAGGTGCAGGATGAGGGCGGCCACGGCCTGTACCTCTATTCCGCCGCCGAAACGCTGGGCACCAGCCGCGACCAGATGCTCGAAGGCCTGCACTCCGGCCGCGCCAAGTACAGCTCGATCTTCAACTACCCGACCCTCAACTGGGCCGACGTGGGCGTGATCGGCTGGCTGGTGGATGGCGCCGCGATCATGAACCAGATCCCCCTGTGCCGCTGCTCCTACGGCCCCTACGCCCGCGCCATGGTGCGCGTGTGCAAGGAGGAGTCCTTCCACCAGCGCCAGGGCTACGAAGCCCTGCTGGTGATGATGAAGGGCACCGACGCGCAGAAGGCGATGGTGCAGGACGCGGTGAACCGCTGGTGGTGGAAGTGCCTCGCCATGTTCGGGCCGCCGGATGCCGACAGCCCCAACAGCGCGCAGGGCATGCGGTGGGGCATCAAGCGCATCAGCAACGACGATCTGCGCCAGAAGTTCATCGACGCCACCGTGCCCCAGGCCCAGGTGCTCGGCGTGACGCTGCCCGACCCGGACCTCAAGTGGAACGAGGAGCGCCAGCACCACGACTACGGCCAGATCGACTGGCAGGAGTTCTGGGACACCGTCGAAGGCAACGGCCCCTGCAACAAGGAACGCCTGTCCACCCGGGTCAAGGCCCACAACGACGGCCAGTGGGTTCGCGACGCGGCCCTGGCCTACGCCCGCAAACAACAAGAACGCGCTAAGAAGGAGGCAGCATGAGCAACGCACAACCGTTTGAAGGTGCTCGCACCGAAGCCCGCCAGGGCGGAGGTAGTTCATCCACCACCCCCGCACTCAAGGAATGGCCCCTCTGGGAAGTTTTCGTCCGCAGCAAGCAGGGCCTCGAGCACAAGCACTGCGGCAGTCTGCACGCCGCTGATGCGTCCCAGGCGCTGCACATGGCGCGCGATGTGTACACCCGTCGTCAGGAAGGCGTGAGCATCTGGGTCGTGCCGTCCGCCGCCATCACTGCCAGCAACCCGGATGACAAGGGCGAGCTGTTCGACCCGGCCGCCGACAAGATCTACCGCCACCCGACCTTCTACGAGATCCCGGAAGAAGTGGGGCACATGTGATGAGCACGATCGCCGACTACATTGTCCATCTGGCCGACAACGCCGTGGTGCTCGGCCAGCGCAACGCCGAGTGGTGCGGCCATGGCCCGATCCTCGAGGAAGACCTGGCCCTCGCCAACGTCAGCCTCGACCTGATCGGCCAGGCCCGGCTGCTCTACCAGCATGCCGCCACGCTGCTGGGCGGTAACGCCACCGAAGACAGCCTGGCCTATTTCCGCGACGCCACCGAGTTTCGCAACTACACGCTGCTGGAGCTGCCGCACCACGGCCCGCTGGTGGGCTACGCCGCGTCCGATCGGGACTACGCCACCACCATCGTGCGCAACTTCCTGTACTCCGCGCTGATGGTGCAGCTGTGGGACGGGCTCACGAAGTCGTCCGACAGCGAGCTCGCCGCCATCGCCGCCAAGTCGCTCAAGGAAGCCAGCTACCACCTGCACCACGCCCGCGACTGGCTGGTGCGACTGGGCGACGGCACCGACGAATCCCACGCCCGGGTGCAGGCCGCGGTGGATCACCTGATGCCCTACACCGAGGAGTTCTGGACGCCCAGCCCGGCCGAAAGCGCCGCGGTGGCGGCCGGCGTGGGTGTGGATGTGCGCAGCCTGCGCGCCGGCTGGGACGCGCTGGTGAATGACGCCTTCGCCGAAGCCACGGTGACCCGCCCGGCTTTCCGCGGGTATGTGACCGAGGGCAAGGTGGGCGTGCATTCCGAGCACCTGGGCTTCCTGCTCACCGAGATGCAGAGCCTCGCCCGGGCGCACCCCGGCGCGACGTGGTGACGTCATGAGCGCAACGCCGATGCCTGTGCCGATCCCGGACGAGCTCATCGACCGGGTGCTGACCGCCCTCGACAGCCTCACCGACCCGGAGATCCCGGTCGTCACCCTGCGCGAGCTGGGCATCCTGCGCGACGTGCGGATGACGGACGACGGGCTGGAGGTGGTCATCACGCCCACCTACAGCGGCTGCCCGGCGATGGGGCAGATCGAGGACGACGTGCGTGCCACGCTCGCCGGCATCGGCATCGACGCCCGGGTGGTGACGCGCCTGTCGCCGGCCTGGACCACCGACTGGATGAGCGAGGCCGCCAAGGAGAAGCTCCGCGCCTACGGCATCGCGCCTCCCCACCGCCTGCCGGCGCCGGAGGTGGGCGTGGTGCGCTTCATGAAGAAGCCGGCGGCGGAAACCGTGGCCTGCCCCCAGTGCGGCTCCACCAACACCACGCTCACGTCCCAGTTCGGCTCCACCGCCTGCAAGGCGCTGTACCGCTGCCTCGACTGCCGCGAGCCGTTCGACTATTTCAAACCGTATTGAGAGGTGGTGGGTAATGGGTAGTGGGAAATAGGGAGTAGGCACGGTCCCCCACTCCCCACTTCCTGTTCCCTACTACCCACTCCCCCAGGAGCCCCCCATGTCAGCCCCACGTTTCCACGACCTCACCGTCAAGCGCGTCAGCCCCGAAGCGGCTGGCGCGGTGGCGATCACCTTCGCCATCCCTGACGACGCCCGCGAGCGTTTCGCCTTCGAGCCGGGCCAGTTCCTGACCCTGCGCGCCACCATCAACGGCCAGGACGTGCGCCGTAGCTACTCCATCAGCTGCCCGCGTAGCCGCCTCAACAAGGCCGGCGAACTGGAAGTCGGCATCCGTCCCGTCGATGGCGGCGTGTTCTCCAACTGGGCGGCCCAGTCGGTCAAGGCCGGCGACACCATCCAGGTGATGCCGCCGGACGGCCGTTTCACCGTCAAGAAGCAGCGCGCCATCCACCGGGTGGGCTTTGCCGCCGGTTCGGGCATCACGCCGATCCTGTCCATCGCCGCCACGACGCTGGAAGAGCAGCCCGAATCCAAGTTCACGCTGGTTTACGGCAACCGCCGAATGTCGTCGGTGATGTTCAACGAAGCCCTGCAGGATCTGAAGGATCGCTACCGCGACCGCCTCACGCTCATCCACATCCTGTCCCGCCAGGCGCAGGAAGTGGACCTGCTCCAGGGCCGCATCGACGCCGACAAGGTGAAGGCCGTGGTGGCCTCGCTGCTGCCGGCGGCGAGCATGGATGAAGTCTTCATCTGCGGCCCCGAGGCGATGATCGACGCCACCCAGCAGGCCTTGCTGGAGGTGGGCGTGCGCCCGGATCGCATCTACACCGAGCGCTTCACCGCCAACACCCCGCTGCCCGCCGGCAAGGTGCCCACCGGCACCCGCGACCCAGCGAGCGAGGCGGCCAAGTCGGTGGCGCTGACCGTCATCCTCGACGGCAAGGAACACGAGATGGCGATGGCGCCCCACGAGCACGTGCTAGACGTGGCCCTCAACGCCGGGCTCGATCTACCCTTCTCGTGCAAGGCCGGCGTGTGCTGCACCTGCCGCGCCAAGGTGATGGAGGGCAGCGTGGAGATGGACAAGAACTTCACGCTGGAGGCCGCCGAGATGGACCAGGGCTTCGTGCTCAGCTGCCAGGCGCGGCCGACCAGTGGGCGTCTGCTGGTGAGTTTCGACGAGCGCTGAGACGCGCTGCAGATCAAGAAACGGCCCGGGTCCCACCGGGCCGTTTCAGTTTCGTCGCCACGTTCCGCTGCGCGCAGCACGCCTTCCTGCCGGTCAAGCGCGACGACTGGAAGCCGCTGGATCACCATGGCGACGGTGATGGGGGCTTTCGGGTGCCTGAAAGGCGCGGCGGCGGGCTGGGTCGGGTGCTGTGCGGTTGGGGGGCTGGTGATCGGCCTTTGCCGACATTCACGTTCAGCAGGAGGAGTGGCTGCTATGAGAAAGTTAGCTGTCGCCCAGTGAAGAAAGCGGGCGCTAAGTGTTGAGTTCAGCCGAAGGCTGCCCCAGGTTAGGCGTCTGTGAGCGCGCGTTGCGCGAGAATTTTTTTGCGCGCCGAGGCATTCTCTTGGGGGCCTGAAACCCACGACTCGAAGTGACCGTTGGCTGGCGAAGGGTGAGCGGCATAAACCCAAAGGGCTCCGCCTGCACGAAATGCGGCCTCGTTGACTGAAGTGAAGTTCGGGTACAGGCGGGAAAAGATGGCCCGAGTCTTTTTGATGTACGCATCGGCTGTGCCGAGCAGTACCACATGCCGTACCGTGGGCGGAAGGGCTTTTAAGTGAGTGGTTGCGCAACGCTCGATGATTGCCAGGGTGTCGGGCTTGGTAAAGGCGGATGGAATAACATCTCCACTCGTCTTGCACTCGCCGTCCTTCATTTTGCAGAAACTGCACCTTACCAGTGATGCAATCCCAAAGTCACGCTCATGAGCCTGCATGAGATGGTCGATTGATCGTAAGCGTCGTCCCTGTCCCGTCTTGATCCCATTTCTTTGAGCAGCGAAGGTGTCCACCATTTTTGAGGGTGGACACCATGGAAATTGAGAAGGCAGC
>NZ_CALAYQ010000122.1:0-21907 GCF_937894855.1 uncultured Zoogloea sp. | reverse complement strand
TCGTCGGCGCCCTGGTGGTCGGGGTGTCGGGCCTCGGCGTGCTGGGCAGCGCCGTTCCCGGCACGGGCGATGCCGGCGCCTCGATCCTCTACAACGATCTGGTGCTGCCAGCCGATGCCGGCAAGGAGGTGCGGGCGCTGATCACCTCGGCACCGTCCTCCGGCACGCTGTTCGTCTATGAGGATGGCGCCCTGGAGTACACCGGCGCCAGCACCACCTTCCTGTATCAGCTCTACGTCGACGGTGTCGCCGTCGGTGCCCCGCAGACGGTGACGCTCAACCTCGGCGGCGCCGAGGTGAAGGTCTGGACCGGCTCGGCAAGCATCGCCGCAGAGCCGAAGGCCTACGTCGGCGGCGGGTGGGTTCCGGTGACGATCAAAGTCTGGGACGGAGGGGCCTGGGTGTGACGGATATTCAGACGCTTCAAACGCGCCTCACCGCCCTCAATAATTGATCCCGCTCATTTAGCCCACGATCCCCGCCCGCGCGAGGATTGTGGGCATGAGCACGCCTGAACTCCCCGCACAAATCGAAATCTTTCGCCCCGGCGTCCTGATCGACGACGCCGGCGTCGAGCGGACTTTCACCGCCGACGACATCAAGTCGATGGCCGAAGGCTACGACCCGGCTTTGCGCGAGGCGCCGCTGTGCATCGGCCACCCGGCCGGTGACATGCCCGCCTATGGATGGGTGCAGCGCCTGGCCGTCAATGACGCCGGCCGCCTGACCATGGACCCGCACCAGGTCGAGCCCCAGTTCGCCGAGATGGTCGGCGCCGGCCGCTACAAGAAGCGCAGCGCTGCCTTTTACCCTCCGCAACACCCTTCCAATCCGAAGCCCGGCACCTGGTATCTGCGCCACGTCGCCTTCCTCGGCGCACAGCCGCCGGCGGTTTCCGGGCTCAGAGACATCCAGTTCGCCGAAGCAGACCAGGGTTGCGTCTGCTTTTCCGAGTGCGATCCGCAGCAACCTACCCACACCACTCAGGAGTTATCCATGGACGAAAAGGAACGCCTCGCGAAAGCCGAGGCGGCAGCCGCTGCCGAGAAGGAAGCCCGTGAAAAGGCCGAGAAGGAAGCCGCTGCTGCGAAAGCCGCGCTGGCGCAGTTTGCCGAACAGCAGCGCAAGGACCGCCACGCCGGCTTCGTGCAGTTCGCCGAAGGCCAGATGAAGGTCGGTGTGCTGACCAAGCCGGAAGCCGCTGCACTGCCCGAGGTGCTCGCCGCCTTGGCTGACGCCGCGCCGGTCGAGTTCTCCGAGGCCGGTTCGACCAAGAAAGTCAGCCCGGTGAAGTGGCTGCAGGACTTCGTCTCCACCCGAGCGGCCGCCGTGCAGTTCGGTGAGTTCGAGCCCGGCGCCGGTGATGGCTCGTCGAGCGTCAAGGGCTTGTCGGACGAAGAGATCAACAAGCGCGCACTCGCCTACGCGAAACAGCACAACGTTCAGTACGCCGAGGCCGTCGCCCAGGTCTGCTCGTTCACCGGCTGACGCCACCCAACAGTAAGGACCACATCACATGACCATGACGCTTGCCGAAATCCGGCTCAAGCAGAACCCGATCCTGACCAATCTGCTGCTCGGCATGGGTCAGGGCACCTTCATCGCGGAAAAGCTGTTCCCGCGTCTGCCGCAAGCGCTCTCCAGCGTGATGCTTGCGCAGATCGGCGATGAGCGTTTCCGCAAGTACAACCTTCGCCGTGCGCCCGGCACTGCCACCAAGCGCGTCGACATCAAGTATGACGGCAAGACCTACACCGTCGACCAGTACGCCGTCGAGGTGCCGATCCCCCGCGAGATGATCCGCGAGGCCGACGAATCGCGCCGCCTCAACGTTGGCAACTACCTGGACATCTCGCGTATTGCGATGGTGACCGCCAATGACATCCTTGCCCTCGACTATGAGATCGAGGTGGCCGCCCTGGCGACCACTCCGTCCACCTACGCGGCCGGCAATGTCTTCACCCTGGCAGGCCCCACCAAGTGGAGCAGCGCCGATGGCACTCCGGTGGATGACATCGAAAACGCACATAACGTGATCCGCAAGAAGATCGGCAAGCGCGCCAACAAGCTGACGCTGTCTGCCGACGCCTTTGTCGCGCTCAAGGGCAACTTGCAGGTGCGTTCCTACCTGCCGGATACCCAGCTCGGTGCGCCGACCCTCGATCAGCTCAAGAACATCCTCAACGTCGAAGAGATCGTGGTCGGCGATGCGGTGTGGAAGGACGAGACCGACACGGGTCTCGACGTGTGGGGCAACAACGCGATCCTGGCGTATGTGCCGCGCATGGCGGGTGCTGGCGCTGACATCTCGCTGGCGGAGCCCGCCTTCGGCTTCACCAACGTGCTCGAGGGCCATCCGTTCGCCGAGACGCCTTATTTCGAGAACGGCACCAAGAGCTGGATCTACGGCGCGACCTACGAGCGCCGTCCGAACGTGGCGTACAACACCGCCGCCGTTCTCTTTCAGAACCCGAAGTAAGGACCACCCACCATGACCTACATCTGCAAGACGGTCGTCATCGTGCATATCGACGGCAAGCGCAAGGAAATCGCCCCGGGGCGCCCGTTGCCCGAGGGCGTTGACGATGACGCGCTGGACGACTTGATCCGTCTGGAGGCAATCGAGCAGGAGATGGTGCCGGTAGCTGACCTTCGTCAGCCGCCGTCCCCGGAACCCGAACCGGCTCCGAAAGCTGAACCGTCCCCGGAACCCGAACCGGCTCCGGAAGCTGAACCGGCCAACCCCGCCGCAACCAAGCCCGCCCGCAAGGCTAAGGGCGAATAACAGGAGATCCCCATGGGACGTCAACATCAAAAGGACGATGCCGTCACCGTCGTGCTCGCCGCACCGGTGCAGGTTAACCGGTTCATCTCCCACTCTGGCCGGCATGCCACCTCCGCCGGCGGGCCGCTGGATTCGCTCGGGGTGTCGGAGTACGGCGGTGGTATCGGCGACGCGATCAGCGTGGTGACCGAATTCAGTTACCTGGTCGAAGCGGCGGGCGTGATCAATGAGCACGACTTCGTTCGCCCTGCTGCCGATGGCTCTGGCCGGGCAGAAGTCGGCACGGCCACCGACCACTGCGGCCGCGTGATGCAGGGCAGTAGCGCAAGTTCCGCCGGCCAGCTCGTCGAGGTCCGCATTCTCCCGCATCGCCACGTCTGATCATGGACTACGCAACCCTCGACGACCTCGTCCGCGTTTCGGTATCTGGCTGGCCCGAACTGGCTCAGCGTGCAACCCGCGACGCCCGCATCACGGCGCCGATGCTGCGCACTGTGGCGACGGGTGGCGACACCGCCGGCTTTCCGGCCGACCTGGTCGCCATCGCGGCCGAGGGCGTCGAGGTGTTGCGGGACCAGATCGCAGCGGCCAGCCGTCACGCGGATACATTCTTGGCAAACCGCTATCCGGGCGGCCTGACCGCCGAGCAGCTTGCCGCGTCGGACCTGTCCACGGTCGTGGCCACCATCGCCTGGCGCCGGATGTTCGGCCCGTCGGTCGATGAGACGGTACTGAAGGCCACCAAGTGGGCGGACGACTACCTGCGCGACGTGGCCAACGGCGTTGTCAGTCTCGGCGCCGCGGCAGCATCTGGACCGGATGAAAGCGGTGAGGTGCTGTACCACTTCAGCCGGCGCACGGTGACCGACGACGACATCGCGGGGTTCGCGTGATGGACGACTTCCTTGCTCTCGGCCCGCTGATCAAGTCTCGGCTGCGAGAGCTGCTGCCGCCCGAGGTGTTCATCCTCGACGCCCAGGATCTGGCCGGCGTGATGGAGTCACAGCAACCGGCCAGCGCCGTCCATGTGCTCTACGGCGGTCATGCCACGAAGCCCGCCAATGCAGCGTGGGAAGACGTGGAACAGATCTGGCACACCGTCATCGTTGTTCGCAATGTAGCCGGTCTGCCGGGTGTCGCGCCCGGTAACCAGGACGCCGGCCCGTTGATGATGCAGGTCATCAAGGCCCTGCGGCCGTGGGTGCCCGGTATTGACGCCGCCGGCTCCCTGCACCTCGCCAACCCGCTACGCACTGCCTTCAAGGCCGGCTTCGGCTATTACCCCCTCGCCTGGAAAACCACCCTGCGCGTGCCGGTCCGGCCGGCACGTACCTAAATTGGAGTTACCGCAATGACCCAGAACGCCCAGCTCTTCGCCGGCGACATCTACGTGAGCTTTGAAGTGTCGGACGGCGTGTTTGGCCCGGCCACCCGCATCCGTACTGATCTGCTGTCGATCACCACGCCCAGCGACAAGAAGCAGAAGATCAGCAAGGGCCGTGACGACTACGGCCAGGCCCACGCCAGTGCCATTCTTCCCAAGCCGACCGAATTCGCGATCACCTTCACCGAAATGACCCGTGCGCTGCTCGCTGTGCAGCTCTCGGGCAAGATCGACGCGATCACCAGCGCGGGCGGCACCTTCACGGATGTACCGATCACCGCAGCCCTGGACGCCTGGGTGAACATCGGCCGCAAGGACATCGCCGAAGCCGGCTTCGTGGTCAAGAACTCCGCCGGTACGGTCACCTACGACGAAGGCGTCCACTACGAAGTCAATCGTCGGCTCGGCAAGCTGCGCGCGATTCCGCTCGCATCCGGCGGCATCGCCGATGCCGCGGTGCTCCACCTTACCGGGTCCAGCGCGGCGACCACCGGCACCCGGATTACCGGCGCAACCAAGTTCCGGCACGTGCTCAAGATCGAAGGCGACGTCGTCAATCTGCTCACCGACAAAGACAGCGAACTGTTCGCCGGCCGTGCCGTGGTGACCAGCGACCAAGCGTTTGACTTCCTGCAGTCCGACATCGCTGATCTGAAGCTCAAGGGCACCCTGGAAGTGCCCACCGGCGGTGGTGCGCCCTTTACGGTTGAAGAACGCACCGTCGCTTAATCGCGGACCGATCCACCCAGCCGGCCGCGCGCCGGCTTTTTTTCCGCCCTCACTATGGCCACATCCATCCGCGCTCAGGTACTCATCGACGGAGATCCGAAAGGGCTGCGCACCGCGCTCGCCGAATCGGAGGCCGATCTGCTCAAGCTCGACCAGGCCGGCAAGAAGGTCGATATCCTGGCCACCGCCATCCAGAACGCCAAGGATGCGCGTGCCGAATTCACCCGCACGCGCGACGCGGCGCAGCTCCTCGACGAGCAGCTCGCGCTGGCGAAAGGCGCCGGCGCCGGAAAGGAGGCGATCAAGCTCCTGCAGGCCGAGCTGAAGGACGCCAACCGTGAGCTGGCCACCGCCGAGAAGGCTTGGGACAAGAGCCGTGAGAAGCTTGATCTTGCACGCAGTGCGGCCGCGGCGGCAGGTGTTGATACCCGCAACCTGGCCAACGAGCAGGCCCGGCTGAAGACTGAGACCGAGGCCGCGGCCGAGGCCGTCAAACGCAATGCGCAGGCCATCGATGACGCCCGCCGGGTTGCCACTGAAAAGCTGGCTGCCGACCGTGCAGCCGCCGCGGAAGAGCAACGCCTGGCGCAGATCGTCGAGGCGAACATCCAGCGCCAGAAGATGGCCGCACAGGAGCTCCTCGAGGCGGAGCGCCGCGCCGCCCAGGAAGCCCAGACGGCAGCGAACAAAATCGCTGCTGGCCAGCGTGAAGCCGCTCAAGCTGCCGAGGCGCTGAACGCCGCCTTCCGTCAGCTCGGCGTGCGGCCGCTGGTCGAGATCGTCGCCGAAACCAACCGCCTTCAGGACGCCCTGGCCAGGGTGCGCGCGACCGGCATCTCCGGCCCGGAGCAGCAGCAGGCCATCGCGGCATTCCAGACCAAGCTGGCCGCTCTGCGTGCTGAAGCCAACGGCCTGCCCGCCGCCACCGCCGCCGCTGCAAACGGCGTGCAGAACCTGGGCACCGCCAGCGAGCAGGCCGGCAGCCTGATCGGCGGCGCCGCCCGTCAGATGGCCGCACTGGCCACCGCGGCTGTCGGTCTGCAGTCGATCACCGGCGCGGCCAAGGACGTGATCGCCACTGGCGCCGCGTTCGAAACTCTCGAAGGCCGCCTGAAGTCCCTGCTCGGTTCCAGCGACAAGGCGAAAGACGTTTTCGCGCAGATCAAGGATCTGGCGAAGACCACGCCGTTCGAGGTTCAGGGGCTGACCGAGGCCTACGTCAAGCTGACCGCGTTCGGCCTGCAGCCGTCCATGCAGCAGATGCGGGCCATCACCGACACCGCCGCGACGCTGGGCGGCGGCACCGAGGCGCTGCAGCGCGTGACGCTCGCCCTCGGCCAGGCCTGGACGAAGAGCAAGCTGCAGGGCGACGAGATCCTCCAGCTCGCCGAAGCGGGCGTACCGGTGTGGGATCTGCTCGCCAAGGCGACCGGAAAGAACACCGCCGAGCTGCAAAAGATGAGCGAGGCGGGCACCCTCGGCCGCGACGTGATCCTGAAGCTGATCGACGCCCTTGGCACCGAGAACATGGGCGCCTCGGCGGCGCTCATGGAGACCTTCAATGGTGCGGTGTCGAACGCCAAGGACGCCCTCTCTGAGTTCTACGCGCTGATCGCACAGTCGGGCGTGCTCGAGTACCTGACCGGGCAGCTGCAGGCGGTGCTGGCTGAATTCGACCGGATGAAGGCGAACGGCGAGCTGAAGGCCGAGGCGAAGGCGATTGCGGACACATTCGTTAAGCTGGCTGAGGGCGTAAAAGCAGCCGTTCAGGCGGTGTCCGCCATGTCAGGAGTCATCAAGGTAGGCGTCGAAGCCTACATTGCATGGCGCGTGGGTGCGCTTGCGGCTATCCCAGCACTTGCTGGCGTCTCCAGCGCAGCTTCCGCTGCCGCGCTCAGTGCCCGGTCGATGGGGGCTGCATCCGCGGCCGCCGTTGTTGAGGCTCGGTCGCTTGGCGCTGTGTCGGGCGCTGCAGCGTCGGGCGTCACTCTTCTGAGTAACGCACTGAGGCTGGTCAAGGGCTTCGCTCTGGTGGGACTGGTCACCGAGGTCGCGAGCTTCGGCATGGAGATCATCAGCGCCAGCGAGAAGATCGAAAAGGCTGACCGGCTGATGAAGCAGTTCGCAAAGCCTGTCCCACTGAACGGCCCGGCGAAGGACTTCGAGCTTGTCGAGACGAAGGCAGCGCTGGCGCGTGTGAAAACTGAGGAGCTGGCCAAGGCCTTCTACCTCGCCCAGGAGGCTGGGAAGGGTGCAGGCGAGGCGATCAAGGCCGCACTGGAGGGCGCGAAATTTGATGCACCAGAGGGTATCGCCGACACGATCCGGGGGCTGGTGCAGATTCAGGGCTCGGCGCGCGCTACCGGGGAGGAAATTCGCACCGGGCTGGTGGATCGCCTCAAGAACCTGCCAGCTCGCGAACTGGAGGAGTTCGGCATCCTCGCCGACATGGCATTTAAGCGCGGAAAGCTCTCGGCGCAGGATTTAGAGTTTGCCCTCGGTTCGCGTCTCGACGCGGCAATGCTCAAGCTCGGCGTGTCGGCATCGACCGCGTCCGACGGCATGACCGGCGCTTTTCGCGAGACCTCCCAGGGTATCGAGATCCTGACCCGCGACCTGCAGGGGCTCAGCGAGCGCGGTGTCGATACCGACCGCGTGTTCATCGACCTGATCACCAAGACCTTGCCGCAGGCATCCGGCCGCAAGGAGTTCGAGTTCTTGAAGGACCAGGTTGAGAAATTCGGCACAGCGGCCGGCCTGGCCCAGTACGACGTGGACAAGCTGCTGACCATGATCCAGCAGAAGGCCGATGGCGCCCGCCCCGGTATCCAGTCGCTGGCCGAAGCGTTCTCGCAGCTCGGCCTGAAGTCGCGAGAGTCACTCAAGCAGGCGGAAACGTCCGCGAAGGAAGCCTTCGACTACATCAAGAACAACGGCGGCACGATCAATGAACAGCGCCAGGCGTGGGAGAAATACGCCGAGGCGGCAAAGGCAGCCCACAACGGGATCATCCCGCCAATGATTGCCGCCCAGGGCGAGCTCTACAAGATTGCGACCGCCGGCCAAGCCGCCGGAAAGGGCGTCGAGTCCGGCATGACCACCGCGAGCCAGGCGATCCAGCGTGTTCGTTCCGACGCAGAGCGGCTTGCCGACCAGATCGACAAGATCAAGAGCGGGCAATTCGGCGATGGCTTCGGTGGCTCGTCGATGAGCAACAAGGGCACGTATGAGGACATGCGCAAGGCCGGTGTGACGCCGGAGCAGATGCGCAATGCCGGGTATTCGTCGCGTGAGATCGAGGACTACATCAACCGGAACGACCAGCAGCAGCCCGGATACGTCAATCGGACCGTAGCTACACAGACCACAGAAAACTATCGGGTTGGTATCCAGCTCGGCCTGACATCCGATCAAGCGAAAGTATTCGCCGAACGTCTCGCCGATGAAACCGAGCGGGCCAATGCCGAAGCGCGCGCGCGGGCTGGTGCAACGCTGGGCCTTAACTTCACTCCTCAGGAATACGCGGACTTACATAAAGGTGCTCAGGACAAAGCCTACGAATACGCCAAGACCCACACGAATGCGCAGACCGTTCAGCAGGCGCAAACCAACGTCCAGGACTTCTTCTCAAGCGGTCGCACGGTGACGGTCAATCTCAACATCAACGGAAAGACCACCCCCGTTCGGGTGGCAAACCAGAGCGCCGCTGACGATCTCGTGCGCGCGCTGCGAGACGCGGAGGCCGCGACGAAATGAGTACCACCCTGACCGACGGCGTCACGACCTGGACGCTCCCGGATGACCTGGTGCGGATCGACGAGCACAGCCACAGCCCGGTTCGCCAAGCGATTACCCCAACCCTGACCGGTGCGCTGTGGATCGACGTTTCGGAGATGCAGGGCGGCGAGCCGATCACCCTGCGAGGCGTCCAGGCGGGGGACTTCTACTTCGGCGAGATTACCCGCTCGCTGTTCGATCAGCTCCGCGCAGCGGCTGACGTACCTGGCCAGATCTACACGCTCACCTGGCGCGGCACCGCATATCAGGTGATCTGGCGCCATGAGGACGCGCCGGCCCTAGATGCCGAGGGCGTCACCGACTACTACGACCCGGCGCCGACCGATCTGGTCATTCCCACGCTCAAGTTCACCCGGATCAACTGACATGACGATCAACCCCTCAGATATCAAGCTACTTAAAAGCGAGCGCATGACCGACGCCGCCGACGCCGGCGGCCGGATGACATCCACAGAAGTGCCGGACGGCGTGGCCGGATCGGTTTTCCCGAAGGTCTCGCGCCTGGACGCGGTATACGGACGGGTGAATCTGCGCAAGGTTTACGCCGCGGTGCTGTCGGCCAATGCCGAGACGTACGGCGGCGGCCATTCGATCATTACCGACCCGCCGGATAACAGCCGTATTGATGTCGTGATGTTCTCCACTGGCTCTCATTCCGACGACCGCTCCGCGGCCCGCGACCGCATCGAGAGCTACGTGGTGGCAGGCCCGCTGGCCCGCGCCCGCCTGTACGGAAACCAGACGATCAATCAGCGTGCGCTGTTGCTTTATCAGCGCCCGGAGGAGCCGCTGCCGGACGTTGGCATGGTGCTATGCCTGTCGGTGGAGGCGCCCGGGTACACGCCCGCTACGCAGTATGTGCGGATCGACGAGGTGACCCATGAGGTCCGCACGTTCACGGATACGGTGGGCGAGTTTTCGCGGCGCGTGCTGTCCATCAAGCTCACCACTGCCTTGGTGCAGACCTTCCCCGGCGCCGAGCCGGTGCGCTTCGCGCAAGACCCGTCGCCCACCAAGGTGCGCGACACCCAGGTGGCCGACTCGTCGCGCTACTACGGCATCAAGCCGCTGGCCGCGCCGGCCGAGCCGGGCGCACTCACGATCAAGCTGCCGTCGCCGTATTCGGCGGTGGTGCCGTCGACCCAGCGCGAGACGCCGGTGAGCATGGTCTCCGTGTCTGGTGCCCAAGCGCTGGTGCAGTCGGGGGCTCCGATCACGATGAACTTCAACGTCTATTTCGGCGGTGGAGCCGTAAAGACGGGCTACTTGCCGATGGGGGTACTGCCGGGGAGCTTTGTTTTTTCTGGCAGCATCAAGGATGACGGTGCTGGCAATATCACCGGACCCTCCGGGACCGTCGGCACCATCGATTACGCAACCGGCGCGGTGACGATGAACTACATGCCTGGGTCCGGCACGGGCATCTCCGGCGGCACGGTCACCTTCATACCGGCGGTGCAGGTATCGACTCAGTCCCACACCCTGGGCGTGCCGATCACGCTCGCCACCCGCGGCCTCGTCTATACCCAGACGCTCAACCCGCTGCCCGGTGTTGGCTCCCTGTTCGTGGATTACCGTGCTATGGGACGCTGGTATCGCCTGCGCGACAACGGCAAGGGCGAGTTGGTCGGCGCCAGCTCTGGCGAGGGCACCGGTTCGGTGTCGTACAGCTCGGGTGCAGCGCTGGTAACCCTGGGCGCGCTGCCCGACATCGACAGCGAAGTGATCTTCAGCTGGGCATCCTCGATCCACTTCAATCGCCGCGCCGGCGCCACTGCAGACGCTACGCTCCGCGGATGGCAGCTCCGCATCCCCCTGGCGAATACGCCGGTGAAGCCGGGTACCGTGACGGTTCGTTGGCGCGCCTACTCGTCGGACCCGGAAAAGACGTTCACGGACCCGACCGGGACCGGCACGCTCACGCCAAGCAACGGTGGCGCGACGCCCGGAAAGATTGATTACGCAACTGGGCAGATCGTTCTCTATTTCGGGGAGAACGAGAACCAGGGCGGCATCTTCCCGGGCACCGACACGATGGTGACCATCGAGTATCAGCAGGAGGTTCCTACGGGCGCGCAGCCCCTCATCACCTCTGACTCCGTCACCGTGACCACCCCGTCGTCGTTCAATTGTGCGCGGACATCGATCACCCCGAAGAGCTTTCGCCTGGCGATCCCTGTCGATGTGTATGTGGGTGGTGATACCAGTGCCCCGGTGCGCCTGACCGTTACCGCAGTGGACAACGGTGCTGGGAAGCTTATGACGCTGGGCGGTGAGGCTGGCTCAGGCTGGTCTGAAAAGGCCTGGTGGGTGGCGGGCATTGAATGCGGCACGCTGGATTACGCGACCGGAGCCGTCACGCTGACGGCAATACCGATCCACACGTACACCTACGAATACATCGGCGCTGTGATCTGGCGGACTTTGCTCGCGTCGGCTCCCCCTGTGGTCGGCGACTACGTCGTGACATCGAAGCTCGGCGCATCGACGACCGTCGCAAAGACCGAGACCCTTGCCGTCTCCGATCTCGGCCTGACCCTCGACCTGACCAATACCACCGCCGAGCGCGTGGTTCCGGGCTCCGTCTACCTGGACTTCTTTGCCGACAAGTACATCGATCGCAACGGCTCCCTCTACCGCGCTGTCCAGGCATCCGACGGATCAGCGTCGCTGGCCGGCAGCATCGACTACGACACGGGCCGCGTGACGGTCCGTGCCGCCACGTACGGCAACATGGGACGGATCAGCGGCACTCCGATTGCGTGCTGCGTGACCACCTATGGCGAATTCACGGTGGCAGAGATCAGCTTTCGCACGGCCGGCTCACCGCTGCGGCCTGCTTCGCTGTACGTCCAGGCCGTCGGTATCGACGGCACGCTCTGCTCCGGCACTGCCGACGCCAACGGCGTGATCGCCGGCGCTCACACCCGCGGCACGGTCAAGGCACTCACGGGCGTGGTCCACGTGGAGTTTGGCGACACCGTCGGCGGCGTCTGGACGCCCCGCGCCGTGTTCCCATCGACGCTGCGCTACTCGACGGTCGTGCTCTCCAACCTGCCGCGCGACGCGGCGATCCTCGGCCTCGACCCCGTGCGCTTGCCGGCCGATGGCCGCGTGCCCGAGTTTCGCCCCGGCGACGTGGCGGTGATCCACAACACCCAGTCCGTGACCATCCCAGCACCGGCCGCTGGCGGCACCTTCAGCGCCGGCCGAACCGGCTGCAGCATGATGGAGATCCGCGACGCGGACGGGCAGCGCCTGCCGGCCGCCATGTACTCGGTGGATCTGGACGCCGGCACCGGGGTGTTTCTGCCCGCGCTCAACCTCGCCGGCCATCCGACGCCCCTGGCGCTCCGCCACCGCGTTGAAGACATGTCGACCGTGACGGACGTGCAGATCAGCGGGGAGGTGTCCCTCGATACGCCCTTGTCCCGCGCCTACGCACTGCCCGGCACTTACGTCTCGTCGGCGCTGCTTGCCGGCGACATCTCGGCGGCCGTTACCCACGTGTTCGACCAGGTGAGCTGGACAGGCGTCTGGTCCGACTCGCAGATCGGCGGCGATGCCCCAGGCCAGTTCAATGATCTGCTCTTCCCGATCCAGGTGCTCAATAGCGGGGCCATCAAGGAGCGCTGGCGCGCTCAAGTCACAAGCACCGCACCGCTCACCGTGGCCATCTACGGCGAGAGTCTCGGTCTGGTCGGCACCTACAACGCTACCGGCACCATCGCACCGGTCAACCCGCTGACAGGCCAGATCATGTTCGCGATCCAGCCCGGGGCCTGGGGCGCTGGCGGCTGGTCCATCGGAAACATCATCCGCTGGAACACCTCCGCAGCCGTGTACCCGATCTGGCTCCTCCGGGCGATCCTCGCCGGCGCGGCCCTCACGGGCGATTCGTTCGATATGTCCAACCGGGGCGACGTGGATTAACGATGCCACGCATCTCCAGGGAAGCGTCCGCCAGCTGGAAGGCCAGCCGTGCCGATGACGCCGAGCGGCATCATCGCTGGCCGACGCCCATCGCGCCGGACCCGGCGCCTGTCATCCCTTGGGGCACGTCCCTCCGTGGGGACGATCAACACGCTGCGCCCTGGGCCAAGGCCCACCCGGCCGACCCCGAGCCGATTCTCCCTTGGGGCACCCGCACCCCCAGCAACACTGACGACGCCCGGGCGCCCTGGGTAATCGCCCGGCGCTCCGATCTGGCCCGCCAGATCGACGCCTTCTCGGCGCCAGCGCTGGCCCTCGAGGCCGACGCCTGGGCACCCTGGGGCAGGTTTCACCAAGCAGACGCCCTGCAGCGTGTTTGCGGCGTCGACGTCGCATCCGTGCCCGCAGACATGGCTTTCGACGCGTTCTGGCGCGCGGCTCTGCAGGGCGACGTACTCACCTGGATACCCTGGGCCAAGGGCCGCCGAGTTGAGGGTGGGGTCATCGTCATCATTGATCCGCCTGATCCCGAAACCCCGGTCGACGGCGCGATCATCATCCCGGTTAGAAAGGCCTACATCGTGATCAACTCTGCTTCCATTCGGCGCGTCTCCAACAATCTGCCGCTTCCGGCCAGCGCGCTGTCGGTGTCCATTGATTTCCAGTCGGCCCACTGGTCGTGGAGCGCCACTATGCCGCTGTCCGCCCTAAGTAACCTGGAGCGCGACCAGCCCGGCGTGCCCGTTGAACTTGAGGCGACGATCAATGGCACGGTTTGGCGCCTGGCTGTAGAGCGAAAGGACGAGGACGAACGCTTCGGCGGCGGCGTGCTGAGCGTGGGTGGCCGCGGCATCGCCGCCGAGCTGTCCGATCCGGTCTATCCCATCGTGCAACACGACAACGTGGCCAACGCGGCGAACGCCCGCCAGCTCGCCGAGCAGGCGCTGTCCTTCAATGGTGTCTCGCTCGGCTGGTCGCTGGACTGGCAGGCCGCAGACTGGCTGATCCCCGCCGGCGCCTGGCTGTTCTCCGGCACGCCCATGGCCGCGGTGGCCAGGCTCGCCGAGGCCGCCGGCGCCTATGTGCAGTCGGCCCCCGACACCCGTACCCTGCGCGTGCTGCCCCGCTACCCGGTCAAGCCCTGGGAATGGGGCTCCGCGGCCGCTGGCGCTGTGCTGCCGGCCGAAGCCACCCTGGTGCGTGGCGCCAGCCACCAGGACAAGCCCGGATACAACCTGGTCGTGGTGAGAGGCGAGGCGGGCGGCATCGAGGGCCGCGTCAAGCGCGCCGGAACCGCAGGAGACCGCCCGGCGCCGATGATCGTTGATCCCTTGGCCACCCATGTGGACGCGATCACCGGCCGCGGTATCGCGGTGCTAGGCGACACCGGTCCCCAGGTAATCACACGGCTGGAAACCGGCGTGCTGACCGCTGGGGGCGTGATCCCGGTGGGAACCCTGCTCAGTTTCACCCGCGGTGCTTCGTCACAGATGGGCCTGGTGCGCGGCCTGTCGGTGTCGGCCACTGCTGCGCGCGGCAAGTCTCCCACGGTGGTCCGTCAGACTGTGGAGGTCGAGTTCCATGGCTAACGTCTTCCAGGCCCTGCTGGACCTGCTCCCGAAAACTCCACTGCTGGTCGGAACGGTCGTCGCGGCCGATGGTGAGGCGCTCCGAATCCAGCTCCCTGATGGCACCATGGCCAGCGCCAGGGGCACCTACAGCGTCGGCGCCGTGGTGTCTTTCCGTCGCGACGGCGCCGTGGAAGGCACCGCCGTGCTGCTGCCGGTGGTCGACATCGATATTTGAGACAGGACGCCGGCGGCGAGTGTTGCAGCACCCACCGCCGGCACCTCCCGCAGACACAACCTGCGTTCAGCCAAGGCCCTGCGCTGTGCACACAGCGGGCCGAAGGCTACAGACGCAAAGGTTTTAACGTGAAGGAAATACGTTGCGCAGGATGTAATAGAAAGCTCGCGGAAGGCACCTACGTCGAGCTCATCGTGAAGTGCACCCAGGTGCAAACACATCAACCATCTGAAGGCCATGAGCCTCTCTCCTCGAGGAGTCGAACATGGCAGAACCCATCATCCCGTGGATGGGCGGCAAGCGCCGCCTTGCGGACAAGCTGATCCCCCTGTTTCCACCCCATGAGTGCTACGTCGAGCTGTTTGCCGGCGGCGCAGCGCTCTTCTTCCTCAAACCCCATCCGTCGAAGGTCGAAGTCCTCAACGACATCAACGGCGAGCTGGTGAACCTCTACCGGGTGGTACAGCACCACCTCGAAGAGTTCGTCAGGCAGTTCAAATGGGCGATCACCAGCCGACAGGTATTCAAGTGGATGCAGGATGCACCGCTGGAGCCCATGACGGACATCCAGCGCGCCGCTCGCTTCTACTACCTGCAGCAGCATGCCTTTGGCGGTCGTGTCTCCGGCCAGACCTTCGGAACTGCGACGACCGGTCCGGCGATCAACCTGTGCCGCATCGAAGAGACCCTCAGCGCTGCCCATCTCCGGCTCTCAGGCGTCTATGTGGAGCATCTGGCGTGGCATGAGTGCATGGCCCGCTACGACCGCCCGCACACCTTCCATTACGCCGACCCTCCGTATTGGGACACAGAGGGCTATGGCGTGGCCTTCGAATGGAGCGAGTACGAGCGCCTGGCCGAGATGATGGCCACGTGTAAGGGCAAGGTGATGTTCTCGATCAACGACCACCCGGACATCCGGGCGCTCTTCGGTCGATTCCAGCTTCACGACCTCGAGATCAAGTACAGCGTCGGCAACCAGGGGCAGGGTGCGCCAAAGACCAGCAGGGAGTTGGTCATCACAAACTGGGACGCAAGCCTAGAAGGAGGGTTGTTCTAATCTATTTCAGCGGGCGGAAATTTGTTCCCTCGTGCGAAAATCCGCCCGCCCTCATTTATCTCGCGTCGTCGCCGGCATTTATCGCGGCGCGCTTTACCTGCTGCAACGCCTCGCCTGGCTCGCCCCCGCGCCCATCCCCACCACCCTGCTGGACGTACCCATCCCCGGTGAAGAGGCCGACCTGCGCGACGCCCTGGTGGAACTGGAAGCTCTCTCCCTCGCCCGGTTTTCGGACAACGGCGGAAGCTTCACGGTCCACCGACTGGTACAGGCAGTCACCCAGCAGGATCAAGCCACCGACCCCGACCACGCCCGGCTGGCGGAGGCACTGCAGTGGGTGAACGATGCCTTTGCTGGAGACGCACAAGACGTACGCGACTGGCCGGCCCTGGAGCCCCTTGCCGCTCACGCCGCGAGGGTGGCGGGACATGGGGCGGATAGGCACCTTACCGCCCCGTGCGCACGGCTACTCAACCAGGTTGGCGTGCTTCTCAATAGCAAAGCGCAGTACGCAGAAGCCGAACCTTTGATGCGTCGAGCACTGGACATCGTAGAGGCAACCTCTGGCTCCAAACATCACGTAGTTGCCATCAGCCTCAACAACCTCGCCACACTGCTGTGTAGCACCAACCGCGCCGTCGAGGCAGAGCCCCTGATGCGCCGTGCGTGTGCCATCGATGAATTCAATTTCGGCCCTGAACATCCCTCGGTCGCCCTCCACCTACACAATCTGGCGGCGCTGCTTAAGGCCACCAACCGCCTCCGCGATGCAGAACCTTTGATGCGCCGGGCACTGAAGATCCTCGAAACTCACTTTGGTTCCGATCACGAACACATCGCGCCTTGTCTCAATAATTTGGCCCAGCTTCTTCAGGAGACAAACCGCCTTGCAGAGGCTGAACCGCTGATGCTCCGCACACTAGCTATCGACGTAGCCAGTTTTGGTCGGGACCATCCCAGCGTCGCCCGCGATCTGAACAACCTCGCCCGACTACTACACGCCACCGACCGCCCCACCGAAGCAGAACCGTTACTCCACCGCGCGCTGATAATCTGCTTAAAGAGCCTCGGCCCCATCCACCCGAACAGCCAACTCGTCACCTGCAACTACATCTCCCTCCTCCAAGCCCTCGGCCACACCGAAGCCGAAATCACAGAATCCCTCCGCACCCTCCTCGACTGCCCCACCCCGTCACACGCCTGCAACATCACCCGGCCAGGATTTCCGGCATGAGCGATAACAACAATAACAACATGGCTTATGACTCTCCTGCCGCCCGCGATCTGTGGCTGCGGCTTCAGCAGTGGTCGCCGGATCATCCCGGCGCCGCCCTTTCCCTCTCCCGACGGCTCCAGCTCGAAAACGGCTGGACGGCCGACTTCACCCGGCGAGCCATCGACGAATACCGGCGCTTCGCGTATCTGGCGATGGTGGCCGGGCACACCGTCACTCCGTCGGACGAGGTGGATCAGGTGTGGCACGCCCACCTGCTGTACAGCCGCGATTACTGGGACGACTTCTGCCCACAGGTGCTCGGCCGGCTGCTGCATCACCAGCCCAGCGACGGCGGGCCGGACGAGGCGGCGCGCTACAGCCAGCTTTACCGGCTCACCCTGGCGAGCTACGAGCGGGTCTTCGGCGATGTGCCGCCCCAGGATCTGTGGCCGGCGCCGGCGCTGCGCTTCGGCGGGCGCTTCCAGCGGGCCAACCTGCGCACCCACCGCGTGCTGCCCCACCTCGACCTGCCCGGCCGCCTGCGCCCGCTGCTGACCCGGGCCCGGGGCGCGGCGGTGGCGCTGGCGGCGGCGATGGGCCTCTCGGGCTGCGCCCGCTTCGTGGATTCGTCGCTGCCCGGCAGCCCGGGGCCGGGCACCTTCCTGGTCGTGTATCTGCTGATGATCGCGGCCGGCGTGGCGCTGGCCGCGGGGCTGCGACGCGCCCTCACCGGCAGCGCCAGGCCCGGCGATGCACGCTTCCGCCGGCTCGACCTCTATGCCCTGGCCTACCTGGCCGGCCGCCGACGACGGGTGCTGGAGACGGCCGCCGGCCGGCTGCACCAGCAGGGCTGCATCGCCTTCCCGGAGGGCAACCGACGCTGGCAAGCCGTCCAGCCGCCCCCGGCCGACGCCCACCCGATCGAGCAGAGCCTCTTCAACCACGTGATGTCCGGCAAGACCATCCACGCCCGGCGCCTGAGCCCCGACCTGAACGCGGCGATCGCCGACCTGCACCGGACACTCCAGGCCGAAGGGCTGATCCCCAGCCGCCTGCCCGGGCGGCTGGCCGCCCTCGGCGGCGCGGCAACGCTGGCCGGGGTGGCGATAGTGGGCGGCTTGCGGTGGTGGCACGGGATGATCCAGGGCAAGCCGGTGCTCTTCGTCGCGCTGCTCACGCTGGTGGCGGGTGGGATCGCGCTGTACCTGCTCAGGCCGCCCCGGCTCACCGGCGCGGGCCGTCACGCCCTGCGGCAGACCCGCCTGCGGGTGCCACGGAGCAAGCCGATCGGGCAGCTCGACCCGATGCTGATGACCGTGCTGGCCCTCTTCGGGCTGGGTGCGCTGGCCGACAACGCACTGGCCGACCTGAAGGCCGCCCTCCAGCCGCCCAATTCGTCGTCGGGAGGGGATGGGGGCGACGGCGGAGACGGCGGAGGCTGTGGCGGCGGCTGCGGCGGCTGACGCCCTCACTCGCCGCACAGCGCCCGGATGTCGGCCGGCACGCCCACCGCCCGGATGCGCGGCGGATCAACCGACTCCCGCACCGCAAACACCCGCACCTCGCGCCCTTCGGCCAGCACCGTGTCGCCGCGCCGGGCCACATGGCGCATCACGAAGCTCCTGCCGCCCCCGCTGTCCACCCAGCTCTCGATCTCGATGTCCTCGCCGTAGGTGGCGGGACTCCGGAAGCTCGCTTGGGCGTCCACCAGCGGCGTGCCGATGATGCCGGAGTCGCGCTCGGTGTCGCGCCAGCTGGGCACGCCGCAGGCGGTGAAGAACTCGCGGCTGGCGGTGTCGAACCACCGGAAGTAATTGGAAAAATGCACGATCTGCGCCGGGTCGCAATCGACGAAGGCGATCCTGTAGCGGTGGATGTGGTGATAGCCCATGGCGGGCTCCTTTCAAGATTGATGGACGAAAAAAACGGCTGCGGGGGCCTGAGCCACGCAGCCGTGAACGAGCGAAGATCGGAAGGGAAAGACCGCCCTATCGGCCGCCGATCCGCTCGGAGAGATGACCCCATTCGGGCTGGAACAGGCCGGCGTCCATCAGCTGCACGTCGCGCATGATGGGCGGGAAGGCCATGTGCGCCACCACGTCGCGCTGGATGTCGATGCCCGGCGCCACTTCGAGCAGTTCCATGCCCTCGGCGCTGAGCTGGAACACCGCCCGCTCGGTGACGTACAGCACCGTCTGATCGATGCTCGCCGCGTAGTGGCCGCTGAAGGTGATCTGCTCCACCTGCTCGATGAACTTGCGGCTCTTGCCTTCCTTGACGATCTTCAGCCGGCCGCCCTCCACCCCGATCTCCAGCCCGCCAGCGGTGAAGGTGCCGCAGAACACCACCTTCTTGGCGTTCTGGGTGATGTTGATGAAGCCGCCGCAGCCCACCGGGCGCCCGCTGAACTTGCTCACGTTCACATTGCCCTGGCCGTCGGTCTGGGCGAGGCCCAGGAAGGCCACGTCGATGCCGCCGCCGTCGTAAAAATCAAACTGGGCCGGCTGCTCCACCACCGCCTCGGCGTTGGAGGCGTGGCCGAAATCGAAGCCCGCCGCCGGCACGCCGCCGATAGGGCCGGTCTCCAGCGTGAGCGCCATCAGGTGCTCGATCTTCTCTTCCGCCGCCACCGATGCCACGCCCTCGGGCATGCCGATGCCCAGATTCACCACCGCGCCGGGCTTGAGCTCCATCGCCGCGCGCCGGGCGATGATCTTGCGCTCGTCCAGCGGCAGGGGCTGCATCGCGCGGGTGGGCACCTTGATGTCGCCGGCGTACACCGGGTTGAAGTAGGTGTTCATGGTCTGGAGGTGGTATTCCGGCCGGCCGATCACGATGTAATCCACCAGGATGCCGGGGATCTTCACGTCCTTCGGGTGCAGGGTACCGTTCTTGACGATGTGCTCCACCTGAACGATCACGATGCCGCCACTGGCCCGCGCCGCCTGGGCGATGGACAGGGACTCTAGCAGCACACCCTCGCGGGCCATCGACACATTGCCGTTCTCGTCGGCAAACGAGCCGCGCAGCAGCGCCACATCCACCTTCGGGTTGCGGTAGTACAGCCACTCCTCGCCGTCCAGATGCACCACCTCCACCAGATCCTCGGTGGCGGACGCATTCACCTTGCCGCCCTCGATGCGCGGATCGACGAAGGTATCCAGCCCCACCTTGGTCAGAAAGCCCGGCCGCCGCCCGGCGATCTGCTTGGGCAGCTGCACCAGCACGCCTTGCGGCAGGTTGTAGGCCTCGATCTTGTTGTCCATGATGAGGCGCATCAGCTCCGGCCCGCCGACGCCGAAGTGCCCACCGACGATGCGCTTGAGCAGGCCTTCGCGGGCGAAGTGATGCACGCCGCGGTCCTTGCCGTTGCCCACGCCGGTGGCGTGGTAGAGGGTGAGATCCCGCGGGTGGCCGGTGGCCTCGAAGGATTCGCGGATCGCCAGCACCGCCTCTTCGGCAAAGCCGGCGAGGCCCATGCCGGTGCAGTACACCGTGGCGCCGTTCTTCACCAGATGGCCCACGTCGGAGGGCGCAATGATTCGTGCCATCGCCGCCCCCTTACTTGGCCGACAGGCGCACGGCGCCGTCGAGGCGGATCACTTCGCCGTTGATCATCACGTTCTCGACGATGGAACGCACCAGCTGGGCAAACTCGTCCGGCCGGCCCAGGCGCGGCGGGAAGGGCGTCGCCTTGCCGAGCGAGTCCTGCACATCCTGGGGCAACGCGGCCATCATCGGGGTGAGGAACAGCCCCGGCGCGATGGCATTCACGCGGATGCCGGAGCGGGCCAGCTCCCGGGCGATGGGCAGGGTCATGCCCACCACGCCGGCCTTGGACGCCGCGTAGGCCGCCTGGCCCACCTGGCCTTCAAAGGCCGCCACCGAGGCGGTGTTGACGATCACGCCGCGCTCGCCCTCCGCGTTGGGCGTGCCCGTGGCCATCGCTGCCGCCGCCAAGCGCACCATGTTGAAGGCGCCCACCAGGTTGATGGTCACCGTGCGGGCGAAGTTGTCGAGCGGGTGCGGGCCGTCCTTGCCCAGCACCTTCCAGGCCGGGCCAACGCCGGCGCAGTTGATGAGGCCGTGGAGCGCGCCAAAGCGGCTCACCGCCAGATCGACCGCGGCCTTGCCGTCGGCTTCGCTGGTGATGTCGGTCTTGATGAAGGCGACGCGGTCGCCAAGCTGGGCGGCGAGGGTCTCGCCCTTGTCCACGCCCACGTCGGCGATCACGACCTTCGCGCCGCCGGCGTGGAGGTTGCGGACGGTGGCTTCGCCGAGGCCTGACGCGCCGCCGGTGACGATGAAAACGGAATCCTGAATGTGCATGTGCTTGTCTCCTTCCTTGGGCCGGCTTCTTGCCGGCGTTTTGATCTTGTTGTTGGGGGCAAAGGTTTTCGCCCGTCACGTTGAATATCGAGTCGTTGGCCGGGAGTTCGCCCCGGCGGGCGACCGACTTTCTTGCTTCGCCAAGAAAGTCGGCAAAGAAGGCGACCCGGCTTCACCGGTCGGCCTGCGGCCGACTGCCCTGCGCTGCTCACGCTAGCCGGCCGGCGCCGCAAACTCGCCCTTCGGGCTCAAACAGCGACGCCGGACTACCCCGGCTAGCGCTGCGCTGCTCGGCGGTTCAGACGGGCTCTGGATTGGCACCGAGCCTTTGCTGAACCGACGCAAGCGACTTGCGCTCGGGTTGCTGCGGTCAGGCCCGCTCCACCAGAATCGCCATCCCCTGACCGCCGCCGACGCAGGCCGAGGCGATGCCGAACTGCTGGTCGTCCAGCTGGAGCTGGCGCGACACCGTGTGGGTGAGGCGCATGCCCGATGCGCCCAGCGGGTGGCCGATGGCGATGGCGCCGCCGCGGGTGTTGGCGCGGTCGCGGTCGAGGCCCAGTTCGCGTTCGCAGCCCAGGTACTGGGCGCCGAAGGCTTCGTTGATCTCGACGCGGCCCACGTCGCCGAGGGTGAGGCCGGCCTTGGCGAGCACGGCACGGATCGCCGGGGCGGGGCCGATGCCCATGATCTCGGGCGGTACGCCGGCCGCCGCGCCGCCGACGATGCGGGCGAGGGGCTTGAGGCCGTGGGCCCGCACGTAGTCGCCGGAGGCCACCAGCACGGCAGCGGCGCCATCGACGATGGCCGAGCTGTTGCCGCCGGTCTGCACGCCCTTGAAGGCGGGCTTGAGCTTCTGCAGGGTTT